>CAYVZD010000074.1:0-2525 GCA_964456135.1 uncultured Bifidobacterium sp. | reverse complement strand
ATCTCCGCTCGAATTGCTACTTACTAAAGTAACCACTATTCAGCAATAGATATAATTTCACATCAATTCGCAATTTCAATAAATGAGATTCCAAATGCAACCATTGCAATTGCGATCGCAGCAGACCAAAGAAATGTGCTAATTATTATTAAAGATGAGGCTCTGCGAGGCTTAACCCCAGCTGCCACTGAAGCCATGGCAGCAATCTGGGTACCAATTAAAGCAGGCGCAGCAATCGCCATGCCATAAATTCCATACTTATCAAAAGTCCTAATAGCTTTTTTAAACCTTGGAGATTCTCCAGTTTTTCCTTTTGCTTCACGCCGTTTGATTATTCGACGTCTAATAGTCGAGCTCATGTAAGCAAAAGTAACGATCGCAATTGAATCACCAATTACTGCAGCAATCACGGTAAAAGTTGGGTTTAAACCAAGCGCGACTCCAAGCGGCACCATTGTGATTGCATCAAGGAATGGGATTGCGGAACCAACGAAAACTCCCAACACTCCCCACTGTTCGATGTACTGCATAATCAATTGGCCTTTCCCTATCGATCTTTTGTCAAAGAGTTCACAAGTTTTTCTAGCGGACCTTGCCTATTTTTCTTAAGCCAAATAGTTGCTAAGGAAACAAGTAGTCCCCAAATTACAAACGCCAGAATAAGTACTTGCCAAGTTTGTAAATCTTGGAACAGCCCTAATCCCCATGGACCAAAAATCAACGAAGTAATCACTGATTGCGAAATGTAAATCGTTAAAGACATTTGTCCTGCTGGCTTAATCCAAGACACAGTGTGTGGCTTCTCCTCTACCAACGTTCGAATACCCCCGACAAAAAACATCGACAAAAGTGGTGCGGCAATGAATGACACAGTCAGCGCAAAGAGATAAGCAGTTTCAGAAGGATCGGCGGATTGTTCGTTTTGCACCAGCACAAGAGCCGCAAGAATCTGAATAGGAGCTCCAAGGAATAAGCCTCGCTTGATTAACTTCGAATTCTGATTTACATCAATTGGTGAGGACAAGAATTGAGTTCTTGCCATTCGGAGTCCCAGCAAAAAAGCAGCAAAAGCCATGCCGCCCTGCAGAATTATTACGGTTGAAAGTCCATAAACCCAAAGCTCTAACCGCGCTGGGATTGCCTCTATGAAATTGCCGTTCAGCAGAACTTCATCGAGTTTTGATTCCATGGATGTCTGCAAGGTTTCATCAGTCAAAACCTTCTCGGCAACGAACAATAAAGCAGAAAGAACCAGGAGAATTGCGGATGTTACCAAGAAAACAACGCGAGTCCAGATCTTGATGGTTCTGTCAGATCGGAAAAAGAATGGAATTAGTAATAGACCAAAGACTCCATACGCGAAGATGATGTCTCCATGCCACAAGAATGTGAAGTGCAGAACTCCAAGTGCCATCAAAGCAAAGCAACGCTTCACCCATCGTGTTCGATTGGCGCGATCGCCCTTGATTATGTAATTTGAGCTGTATCCGAACAAGAACGAAAAGATCAAATAGAACTTGCCAGTAAAGATCGTGGCGATAATAAACGTTGCGGATCCATTTGCTAAACCTTGAACCCACTCACCGCGAGCTCCTTCGCTGCTATTGAGAGCCATGAATTGGATATTCACAACCAAAATTCCAAGCAGAGCGAAACCTCTTAAGACATCTGGCGCTAAATCCCGCTTCATCTGCATCAGATGTCCTTTTCTCGCCAAGCCAGAACCATGGATGGCATAGAAGCAAAAGCAAACAACATTGCGATGACTATAAAGCTTGCGTCGTTTCCTTCTGGTTGGAACAGTTGTACGTCAGGCCCAGAGATCATAAGGAGCATAATTACCGCAACTATGTACCCCATCAAGTAATAGGCGTACCTGAACGAAGTGTCGCGCAATTGAATCTGGCGCTCATCAAGAAGTTCATCTGGAGCATCCGCAATTGACCGCACGCTCACACGAAGCAAGCTATATCCTCCGATTAAGACAAGGATGGTAAAAATCGCAATCACTGAATACACAATCACCTCTGCGTCGCCAGAAACTTTTAAGTTTGTTTTTAGCGTTGGCCAGTAACTTCCCATAGCAACTAACACAATGCCTACAGCCACAAATGAAACCAAGATTCTCCGGTTCCGTTGGGAACGAAGCCAATTAAATCTAGGGTTCTCGTCGTTGAGCATTGCTTTTGTGCCTTTTTCAGTGACACCTTCAAACCAATAAATTTTGTTGTTCTTTGGCATGCTTACTTTTCCTTCCGAATAGGAGATAACGAGAACAAGTCAGAAACTTCTTGGTCTAGGACCTTTGAAATCCGCAAAGCCAGAACTAAAGAAGGGCTGTATTCCTCGCGTTCTAAATAACCAATGGTTTGGTAGTGAACGCCAACTTTGTCAGCAAGTTGTTGACGCGTTAAGCCCTTTGCCAAACGCGCAGCCTCAATGCGGTTGTAAACCGGATCTTCAGGATTTCTACTCATAAAATGTAGTATACATACTACATAGCATTAATACAACATCAAATTAAA
>CAYVZD010000073.1:0-2547 GCA_964456135.1 uncultured Bifidobacterium sp. | reverse complement strand
GGCCGTCCACATGCTCGCGTTACAAAAGTGAAGTAGGAAAAATGTTTAAAGCCATTATTTTGCTTAAGCGCAAAGAAGACATGACCCACGAGGAATTTAAAGATTGGTGGCTTGTAGAACACGCTCCACTAGCAAGTCAACTTCCTAAAGTGCGCAAAATCTGTTTCAACTTAGTTGATGACGGCGGCGCTTATGACGGAATCTCAGAACTATGGTTTGACTCAAAAGAAGATTTTGAAAGTGCCTACGCAACAGAATTAGGTAAAAGTGTTGCTGCTGATTCGCTCGCTCACCTTGCAGCCCGCGAACGCATGTTTGTTGAAGAAAACTGGATCGTTAGCTAAGAGGCAAATTTATGTCGAAACCTTTGGTAATCGAAACGGTAGACGTTCATGCCGCAGGTGAACCTGGTCGAGTAATTACGAACATGGGTCACCTAGTTAAGGGTGACACTATGGCGCAGCGGTTTGCATATTGCACCAAAGAACTGAATTGGCTGCGCCATACAGTACTTCGCGAACCTCGGGGCTACCCTGCCCTATGTTCTGCAATAGTTATGCCAGCCATTTCACCTGAAGCAGATTTTGGCATGATCGTGCTTGAGCAAGCCAACTTCACCGCAATGTCCGGTAGTAACACAATGTGTACGGTCACGGCAGTTTTAGAAACTGGCATTGTTCCGATGCAAGAACCGATTACCAAAGTCACGATAGACACAGCGGTTGGACTAATTCAGGTAACAGCTGAATGTAAAAGTGGCAAAGTCGTTAGCGTCTCAATCGATAACGTACCGGCTTGGGTGGTTGAGTTAGATCGAATTGTCGATGTACCTGAATATGGAAAAATCCCCATAGACATTATTTTTGGTGGTCAATTTTTTGCCCAGACAAATATCGCAAACTTAGGACTTGAAGTTGATCCAAATCGCGGCAAAGAAATTACTAGAGCGGGCGCTGCGATAAAAGCAGCGGTTAATGCAGAAATGACTTTGCACCACCCAGAAAATCCAACGTTGACTTATGTAAATCTTGTGCTGATGCACAATGGTGATCGAGCACCAGGTAAACAAGCTCGGAACGCAACTGTGCTTACCTCAGGCGAACCTGATTTAAAAAATACTGCTACTTGGGCTGGCACACTTGATCGCTCACCTTGTGGCACTGGTACATCAGCGCGCATGGCTGGTTTATATGCCCGCGGACAACTTGGAATAAACGAGCCGTTTTCACATCGCAGTATTTTAGATACTGAATTTATTGGCAACATTCGCGGTGAAACAGACTACTTCGGTCGACAAGCAATTTTGCCAACAATTAAAGGTCCGGCCTGGGTTACTGGTACCGCAAAGTGGACTGTCGATCCAACTGATCCGTTCCAAACCGGCTATCGCTTAACTGACATCTGGGCCGCCGAATAATTTTTGATTAACCCAGTTTCGAGTGGAGCTGAGGGGACTTGAACCCCTGACCCCTTGCATGCCATGCAAGTGCGCTACCAGCTGCGCCACAGCCCCGAACTCGACCTACTTTACCTAACGAAATGACATAGGCGAAATTGGGCTTAGCCAACTTGGTTAACGGTCATAATCACAGACGGTACCAGCGGTCGTGTTGGAGAAGTTTGAGCTGGAATTGTGTCTACCACGATGTCATTCGAAGTTGTATACCAGTAAATTTCTAGATAATTATTTGGATCAGTGCAGTCATAAAAAAAGTTCCAAGCGGCCACAGTTTGAGCCTGACCAGCAACAGTCAAACGCGTATTTGAGTCAGCAATCGGTACACCATTTTCAGCAAACCAAATATCTACAAAAGATGAATTCGAATTCGACTTTGTAAATACGGTAGAAAATGCAATGTTGTACTTTCCGGCAGTAGCGAATTTAATACGACTATTTCCGTTTCCATTTGACTGAATCGAAACTCCGTTTGCCATCGCTGAATTTGAATAGGTCCATGGTTGAGGAGAGCCTGCAGTAATCAAAAATTGGTCAGTCACATCATAGAAGGATCCATAGGCGCCAAAACCTGCTGAACCTGCCGGACCTTGATCACCAGTGTCACCTTTTGGCCCTTGCGGACCAATAAGGGAAGCTAAGAAAACTGCTTCGCTACCAACATTTCCAGCAGCTAACCAAGTTTGATAGGCGCTATCTCCAGTTTCACCAACTGTACAAACGCCAGGCGCACCATCAGCACCTTGTGGACCAATTAGTGATGCTAAGAATTCTCCTTCGGTACCAGTGTTACCATTCGAGATCCAAATGTCATAAGCACTTAATCCAGGTGCACCGTCAACACCATCAGTGCCTGCAGCACCAGCCAACGAATTAAAAAAGTCTTGCTCAGTTCCTTCATTTCCGATTGCGATCCAAACTTGATAGGCGCTCAAACCATTTACGCCGGCTTGACCGTCAGCGCCATTGGCCCCTGCTGGACCTTGCGCACCTGCAGGTCCAATAAGTGAAACCAAAAAGTCATTTGCTGTTCCGGCGTTTCCAGCATCTAACCAAAGTTGATAAGCACTTTTACCTGCATCACCAGTTGC
>CAYVZD010000072.1:0-2553 GCA_964456135.1 uncultured Bifidobacterium sp. | reverse complement strand
GTCAGTCGGGGCGGTAGCTCAGTCGGTCAGAGCAAAGGACTCATAATCCTTCGGTCGTGGGTTCGAGCCCCACCCGCCCCACCAAAAATTTCAAAGGGCCTAACCTTTAGTCATGGAAGCACTAACTTGGGACGAAGCTAATTCTGCGGCTTATCTAAAGTATGCAACTCCTTCAGATAACAAATACACCCGTGGTGTTGTTACTTTTATTTCTGGCTCAAGAAAATATCCCGGAGCAGCACTTTTAAATACTCAGGCAGCACTTGCTTGTGGTGTTGGAATGGTTCGGTACCTTGGGCCAAAGTCAGTTAAGAAATTAATTCTGCTGAGCACACCTCAAGTAGTAACTACATCTGGTCGAACTGACGCATTTGTTTTGGGTTCTGGCTTACCAAATAGAGGTTCTTATCTAACCAGTCAAAAAATTAAACTTGCCATCAAGAGAAAAATTCCAACAGTTCTGGACGCTGGGGCAATTAGATTCGCGACCAAAAGTCACAAAACGACAGTAATTACCCCGCACCACGGTGAGCTAAAACAACTTCTGACATCAATTGGCATCAAATCGAACGTCGCAGATATCGCATCTGCGCCGGATAAATGGGCTCGGTTAACTGCAGAAAAATTAAATTTAACTGTTCTGCTAAAGGGAAATACAACTTACATAGCCAACGCATCACAGGTAATTCAGTTGCCCGCTTCTCCCCCACAACTGGCTACCGCAGGGACTGGGGATATTTTGGCTGGAATTCTTGGGGCATTGCTTGCCATAAATAAAGGCGTAGTAACGGATGAGAACTTGATTGAGATCGCAGCCACTGGTGCTTTAGTTCATTCAAGTGCAGCTATATCTGCAATAAGTAAATCCACCAGTGGTGCACTAAACCTAAACCATATTTTTGAAGCGATTTCCGCGAGTATAGACTCCTTAAGAAATTAAAAACCAGAAAGTTGCTTATGCAAGACCGTAAACTCGGTGGTTTAACTGTGAGTGCAATTGGTCTTGGCTGTATGCCCATGTCTTGGGGTTACAACGTCAAAGCGGCCGACAAAGATGAATCTCGGGCAGTTCTTCATCGAGCTGTTGAACTTGGCGTAACCCTACTCGATACCGCAGATGTATATGGTCCATTCACGAACGAGGAACTAATTGGCGAATGTATTAGTCAAGATGGCCTTCGTGACAAAGTTGTTCTAGCAACGAAAGTCGGCTTACTTTTTTCAAGTAGCACCGGTTATGGGCAGGATGCTCGTCCTGAGTACATCCGCCAAGCATGTGATGCATCGCTAGCCAGACTTAAAACAGATCACATCGATTTGTACCAATTACACCGAGTTGATCCGAATGTTCCAATTCAAGATTCCATAGGAGCTATGGCTGAGTTAGTTAAAGCAGGGAAAGTAAAAAACATTGGCTTATCGGAAGTTTCTGTTGAACAAATTAAACAAGCCCAAGAGATTCACCCGATTGCCAGCGTGCAAAGTGAACTTTCGATTTGGACCCACGACAACATAGAAAATGATGTTGTTAGCTACTGCAATGAAAACAATATTGGATTCCTTGCGTTCTCTCCTCTTGGTCGTGGATTCTTAACCGGAAAGCTAGATGCTTCAACGATTGATGATTCAGATTTTCGTAGTGGTAACCCACGATTCACTCAAGAGGCACTTGTAGCCAATCAAGCAATAGTTGACGGTTTAGCCGCAATTGCAAAAAGAAACAATGTTTCATCTGCGCAAATAGCTTTAGCCTGGGTGCTTCTTCAAGGTCCGAATGTGGTGCCAATTCCAGGTACAAAGCGCCGGAAATGGCTCGAGGAGAACTGCGCTGCGGTCGATGTTAAATTAACAGCACAGGATTTAACTGAAATTGCAAACTTACCTAAATCCGTAGCCCCCCGATACTAAGTAGACAAATGTTCGGAGTTAAAAATGTCCCAAGATAAATTCTTACCGCGATTTGAAAACAAAGTTGTAGTAGTAACTGGTGCTGGTGGCGGCATTGGTACCGCTGTAGCACAACGATTTGCCAGAGAATTGGGGCAAGTTGTGGTCACAGATACCAATACACAAGGTGCTAATGAGACCACAAAGTCCATCACAGATGAAGGACTATCTGCAGTCACAATCGTGGCTGACATTTCTAGCCGTGACGAATGTTATCGATTGATTGAAGAAGTAATAGGTAAATTCGGCAAGATTGATGTCTTGATTAACAATGCCGGGATTAATCGACGTGGTCCGTTAATGGAATTAACTGACGAAGACTGGGACCTTACTATGGCAGTCAATGTCACATCAATGTTCCACTTATGCCGAGCTGCAATTCCACACATGATCAAATCTGGTGGCGGCGCAATAGTGAACACAGCATCACAGTGGGGCCTCTACCCTGCACCTGGTCACATTGCGTATAACGTGAGCAAAGCAGCTGTTGCCTCATTCACGCAAAATCTTGCTCGAGATTACGCACCACAAAAAATTCGAGTAAATGCAGTTTGTCCAGGAGAAATCGGTACCCCAATGCTTCAAAAAGCAGCAGAGCGAAAGGGT
>CAYVZD010000071.1:0-2571 GCA_964456135.1 uncultured Bifidobacterium sp. | reverse complement strand
TGCAGAAGCGTTCGCACTTGGAGCCTCGGGTGTTCAAGTGGGTTCGCTGTTTGCGCTATCTAATGAATCAGGTTTACTTCCGAAGTATCGAGAGCAAATGCTTGATGCCGCCCGCCAAGGTAACTTGCGAGTTCGCACTGATCATCGAGCTTCACCTACGGGTTTCCCATTTAAAGTTGTTGAATTACCTGGCACGGTTGGCGAAGAGTCAACTTACAAAGCACGTCCGCGGCTATGCGACCTTGGATATTTACGTTCAAGTCACATCGAAGATAGTGGAAAAGTTACTTACCGTTGTTCCGCTGAACCTGAGTCACCGTTTTTGAAAAAGGGTGGCGAAGAAGATGATTTACGGGCGCGCATTTGTTTATGTAATGGTTTGATGGCTGCTATTGGGTTAGGTCAAGAGCGAGCTGATGGTTACAAAGAAGCTCCGCTTTTAACCCTTGGTGCAACTACTGGCGATGTGGAAGCAATGCTTAAAGAGTTTCCAAATGGTTGGTCTGCCGTCGATGTAATTAATCGACTACTTGCCAGCGTTCCTGCTGAAGCAAAATAATTTAGTGTTTTTGCTGCTTTAGTCGTTCAAACGAAGCAAGAATTTCAGCTTCGGCTGCTGCTCGGTCTTCGAAGTGCGCACCCTCAACAGATTTTCCTGGTTCAAGGTCTTTGTAAGTTTCAAAGAAGTGCTGAATTTCCAGCCGATCAAATTCTGGAATGTCGTGAATATCTTGTAAATGACCTTTGCGAATGTCATGTGCAGGCACACACATAATCTTGTCGTCGCCACCTGCTTCATCGCGCATGTGGAACATGCCGATTGCCCGGCAGCGAATCAATACACCAGGAAATGTTGGTTCATCAATCAAAACCAAAGCATCTAGTGGATCGCCATCTTGGCCAAGTGTGTTTTCAATAAACCCATAGTCGCTTGGATAACGGGTTGAGGTAAATAACATTCGATCTAGTCGAAGGCGACCCGATTCATGATCAACTTCATATTTATTGCGGCTACCACCTGGAATTTCAACTAGTACATCAAATTCAAGAGCCACGTCTTGCCGCCAATCGATTGTTAATTACCCTTAATTAATAGGTTCAGTCTAGTAAGGAAAAAAGGCGTAAAGTTTCAGCAAATGATCAACCTAGAACTACGTTCGGCTTTACTCACCAATTTGGCTGACTTATCACCTGGCGATTCAATTGCTGTTGGAGTTAGTGGTGGCGCCGATAGCGTGGCACTGTTAAAAGCTGCAGTGCATGTAGGTAAAGAATTAACACTCAATGTCCATGCGATTGTTATTGATCATCAACTTCAAACAAATTCAGGTGAAGTCGCAAAAAAGATAGCGCAACTTGCAGCAGAACTAGGCGCAACTGAAGTAGCGATTATTGCTGTTGATGTAGCAACTGGACCAGGCACTGGCGGCGTTGAAGCTGCAGCGCGAAATGCCAGGCGCCAGGCATTTGAATCTTATGTTGCGAAAAACAATATTGTTGCAGTTTTACTTGGCCACACACTTGATGACCAAGCAGAGACAGTACTACTAGGTTTAGCGCGAGGGTCGGGAGCTAAGTCACTTGCTGGAATGCGCAGCATTGATGGAATTTATCGTCGACCATTTCTATCTTTAAGCAGAGAGTTGGTTCGTAGCAGCGTTGCGCAGTTAACAACTTATGAAGATCCACACAATAGTGATCCAAGTTTTGCTCGAGTTCGAGTTCGAAATGAAGTATTGCCAGTTTTGGAAAAAGAGTTAGGTCCGGGCATCGCACTAGCATTAGCGCGAACTGCCCTGATGCTTCGTGAGGACACTGATGCATTGGATAGTTACGCACAGATGATTCTGACTGCAGGAGACATTGGTATTTCGACACTTGAAGTGCTGCCAACAGCAGTTCGAACCAGAGTGATTCGACAGTTGGCAATAGTTTCGGGCGTTTTAGTAAATGATTTAACTCGTGAACACGTTTTAAGTATTGACCAGTTGATTACAAACTGGAAAGGACAAGGCCCGTTAAATCTGCCAGGCCAAGTGAATGTGAAAAGAGAGTCTGGCAAACTTATCTTTTATAAACCTTGATTAGGAGTATTTGTGGACGCAGCTTCAATTGGCGATGAACTCACTAGCGTTGTGCTGACTGAAGACCAACTACAAACTCGGATTAAAGAAATTGCGGCACAAATTGATCAAGATTACGCAAATCTTGATAAGCCACTATTACTTGTGGGTGTTCTTAAAGGTGCAGTAATGGTTATGGCTGATTTAGCCAGAGCCATTTCTATCCCAGTGCAATTTGATTTCATGGCAGTTAGTTCTTATGGTTCTGGAACTAAATCGAGCGGTGTTGTTCGAATTATTAAGGATCTAGATATCGATTTAACGGGTCGGCACGTTTTGATTATTGAAGACATTCTTGATTCTGGTCTAACTCTTTCTTGGTTAATTAAGAACTTAAAATCGCGTGGACCAGTTTCAATCGAAGTAATGACCATGATGCGCAAACCGGATGCGATCAAAGTTGAGGTCAATGCGCGCTACATCGGTTTTGATATTCCAAACGAGTTTG
>CAYVZD010000070.1:0-2660 GCA_964456135.1 uncultured Bifidobacterium sp. | reverse complement strand
TTATTGGGGTGAGTGACGGGACTTGAACCCGCGACTTCCTGGACCACAACCAGGTGCTCTACCAGCTGAGCTACACCCACCATTGGTTGTTTAGCCGAAGCGTAAACAACTTTCCCAATTGTAATGTTTAACTGCCCGATCAACTAATTTGCAGTTATTTTGGCGGCAACTTCACGTGCTTGATCTGAATCTGGCCCAGGTTGAGCAACGAAAGCAACTTCGCGGTAATACCGCAATTCATTAATTGAATCTTTGATGTCACCAAGTGCACGATGATTTCCAACTTTAGTTGGGCTAGCAAAATAAAGTCTTGGATACCAACGCCTGACAAGTTCTTTAATCGAGGACACATCGATTATTCGGTAATGCAGATACGAATTAACTCGGGGCATGTCACGCTCCAAAAAAATTCGATCAACATGAACTGAAGATCCAGCTAGCGGAGCTTTTCCAGCCTCTGGAATTCGCTCACTGATGTACTCAAATAATTTTGCCTCGGCCTGTTCAAGTTCTAGGCCTTTTGGAATTTCGTTAATTAAGCCAGATTCGGTGTGCATAGATACGACAACTGGGTCCATTTTGGCTAAGACTTCTGGTTTTGCGGTTATAACCACTTGAAACCCATCATCAACTGGGTTTAATTCAGCATCGGTAATGATGCAGGCAATTTCAACTAGTTGATCGTTTTTGTAATCAAGGCCGGTCATTTCGCAGTCAATCCAGACAATGCGATCAGCTTGAGTTTGCGCCACGGGCTTAAGTCTATAAGGGGACTATTAGTTACTTAGTTTGGCTTCTAAATCATTAATTCTTTTGCGCAAGGCGGCTAATTCTGATTCTTCAACTAAGCCAAGACGAGCAATTAATTGATTGACTACACCTTCAACATCACTTGCTGAAAACGATGATGAATTTGATTTGTGACGTGGAAGTTCAGGCAGAGATTCAATTAATTCGCGCACAATTGATACTCCAGTAGCACCGAGCATTAGAAGTGCGTCTGAAATTGCTTGTGGATCAACTTCACGGCCGCTTTGTTCACGCTGCTGCGCAACTCGATTTTGACTGTTTTCCAGCATGTCTGCGGCACTACGAAGTAAATCGGAAACATTAATCACACTTCGATCGTAACTTGATTCTTAAACGATCGCACATCGAGGAATTAGCCAAGATGCACCCAGCGCAGTTTTAATGGACAATGAATTGTGGCTGAAATTCCTCAATATTCACTAACTCGCAGTGCGCGAATGGTTAGTATTCCAGCTGCTCATGCTGGGCGCCGTGCAGTCGGAGCCGGTAAAACCATGCTGGGCAAAGATGCAGACGAAGCCAAACTTGAAGCTCAGATGAAAACTGCTGCTCAACTTTTCCGAGTGATGGGCACACTTAAAGGTGGCGCGATGAAATTCGGCCAGGTAATGAGTGTTTTCGAAGCCTCACTTCCAGAAGAATTAGTTAAGCCTTATCGCGAATCTTTAAGCAAGCTACAAGACTCAGCGCCACCGATGTCAACGGCGAACGTTTACAAGCAAATGAAAAAAAATCTTGGTGACGATTGGCGCTCTCGTTTTATTGAGTTCAATGAACAGCCAGCAGCCGCAGCGTCTATTGGCCAAGTACACAAAGCCATTTGGAAAGATGGTCGTGAAGTTGCAGTCAAAATCCAGTATCCCGGAGCAGCTGGAGCACTAATTGCTGACCTAAACCAGATTTCACGCTTAGCTAGATTAATTGGCCTAACTATCCCAGGCCTGGATGTTAAAGCTTTAGTAATCGAGCTAAAAGAACGAGTAGTTGAAGAACTCGATTACATACATGAATCTAAATCACAAAAACAGTTCGCGAATGCTTACGAAGGCCATCCAGACTTTTTGATTCCGCATGTTTTGTCAGCAGCACCTGAAGTCGTGGTTACGGAGTGGGTTGACTCTCGGCCGCTACTTGAAGTGATTAATCATGGCACGCAGGAAGAACGAGATAAGTACGGGCAATTAATGTTGCGCTTCCTCTTATCTGGACCAAAAGTAGCTGGCCTCCTGCACTGCGATCCGCATCCAGGAAATTTCCGAATCGCTCCTGACGGTCGAATGGTAGTTCTTGATTTTGGCGCAACCGCTGCATTCCCAAATGGATTGCCAGACACTATGGGCACTTTGTTAAACATTGCGATGATTGGCGATGATGCGGGAGTTGTTGCGGGATTACGCGAAGCTGGATTCATTCGACCTAACATCGAATTGAACCCAGCGTCTCTGTTAAATTACCTGGCGCCTTTTACCGAACCTACTTCAGCTGAAGTTTTTAAACACTCGCGAGCTTGGCTGCAAGATCTATTTGCAAAAACTGCTGACCCGCGAAACCCCGATTGGTCAGTAGCATTCAAAATCAACTTGCCACCCGAGTATCTAATGATCCATCGAACCTGGATGGGTAGCCTAGGCGTCCTTTGCCAATTGGAATCTGAATTTTCCGTACGTGACGAATTTGAAAAATGGGTTCCTGGTTTTAGCCCTAAATTAATTGAACACTCGAGCTAAACGTCCTTAAAGATTTAGCGCATTAAAATTTAACTTTTTATCTAAGTACAATAAGTGCGGAACATTTAGTTTCCCAGCGCTCGTAGCTCAACGGATAGAGCAACAGGTTTCTACCCTGTCGGC
>CAYVZD010000069.1:0-2704 GCA_964456135.1 uncultured Bifidobacterium sp. | reverse complement strand
GAAAACAAAATTCCAACCCTTGGCCTTTGTTTAGGTTTGCAATGCATGGTGATCGAATATGCACGCAACATAGTTGGGTTAAAAGATGCCAACTCAGCAGAGTTTGACGACAAAACAACAAACCCAGTTATTGCCACCATGGCCGATCAACATGACGTTGTTTCAGGTGAACGCGATATGGGTGGCACCATGCGACTTGGTTTGTATCCAGCCAAATTAAAAACTGGCAGTATCGCAGCGCGAGTTTATGGCAGCGATCACGCTGAAGAACGTCATCGTCACCGCTATGAAGTTAACAATAAGTACCGCGAACCGCTGGAAAATGCTGGTTTAGTTTTTTCAGGTACTTCACCTGATGGAAATTTAGTTGAGTATGTTGAATTGCCAGCTGATGTGCATCCGTATTACATCGCAACGCAAGCACATCCAGAATTAAAGTCGCGACCAACCAGAGCGAATCCACTTTTCACTGGCTTAATTGAAGCTGCGCTAGCTCGCCAGAAATAAATCTGCGCAATGATTTCTGATCAAGTAGTTGACTATCAAGTCACTAATCGCGAAGAAATTTTCAGTGGCTATGTTATGGATTTACGCCGTGATGACTTTGATTTCGGCGGCGAAACTTTGCGCCGTGAATACATTGTGCATCCTGGGGCAGTAGCCATCATGGGAATGGATCACGAAGGCAACTTACTTTTAGTTAAGCAATACCGCCACCCACAAGGAAAAGTTATGTGGGAGCCACCAGCTGGGCTACTTGATGCCCTCGATGAAGATCCACTTGAATGCGCTAAACGAGAATTATTAGAAGAAACAGGATATGAAGCCAGTAAGTGGGAAGTGCTGCTCGATTTTGCGAACACACCTGGTGGCTCAAGTGAACAGATTCGAATTTATTTTGCCCAAGGTTTAAAAATGCACGATGGTGGTCGGCCACCAAGTAGTGATGAAGAAAGTTCGATGACCGTGCATTGGGTTCCGATAAGTGAAGTGTTGTCATCAATCGGCCAAGGTTTAGTTACCAACGCTGCTCTTGTTGTTGGCACGTTGGCGTTAGTCACTGCACTTGCTGATCCGCAAACTATGTTGCGCCCAGCCAATAGTGACTGGCCAGCCCGCGAAGATATCTTGAAAAATGGGCGAGTTCGACTACCTAAATCCAAGGGATAGAGTTTATGAGGGCTAGTTCACGGGACTAGTCACCAAGAGAGGTAACAATGAAAATCGGTGTTCCACGCGAAATCAAGAATCACGAATATCGCGTAGCGATTACGCCAGCTGGTGTGCACGAATTAGTACGCCATGGCCACGAAGTTTTTATCGAACATGATGCAGGTGTTGGTTCTTCAATCACAAATGAAGAATACGTAAATGCCGGTGCAAAGATTTTAAAGACTGCTGATGAAGTTTGGCAGACCGGCGAAATGATTATGAAAGTCAAAGAGCCGATTAAAGATGAATACCATCGCATGCAAAAAGGCCAAGTTCTTTTCACCTACTTGCACTTAGCTGCTGAACGAGCATGTACTGATGCATTACTAAGTAATGAAGTAACTGGTATCGCTTACGAGACTGTAGAACTACCTGATCGTTCACTTCCATTACTTGCACCGATGTCCGAAGTTGCAGGTCGGCTTGCCCCACAAGTTGGTGCCTACTCATTGATGCGCGCTAATGGTGGCCGTGGTGTGTTACTTGGTGGCGTTCCAGGTGTGAAGCCAGCCAAAGTAGTTGTATTAGGTGGCGGTGTATCAGGTTTACACGCAGCCCAGATCGCTCTTGGTATGGGTGCAGATGTAACCATCCTTGATTTAAATGTGCCGCGTCTTCGTCAGATCGATACTTGGTACGGCGGTCGCATCAAGACTTTGGTATCAAATGCATTTTCGATTGAATCTGAATGTATTGCGGCTGACTTGGTCATAGGTGCAGTTCTCGTGCCTGGTGCCAAGGCACCAAAGCTTGTTAGCAACAAACTAGTTTCACAAATGAAGCCAGGATCAGTACTCGTTGACATCGCAATTGACCAGGGCGGTTGCTTTGAAGATTCACATGCCACCACACATGCTGACCCAACTTTCAAAGTTCATAACTCAGTGTTTTACTGCGTAGCAAACATGCCAGGTTCTGTGCCAAACACTTCAACTTATGCGTTAACTAACGTGACCCTGCCTTATGCAGTTGCGCTAGCTAATAAGGGTTGGAAGCAAGCCCTAAAGGATGACAAGGCATTGGCACTTGGGTTAAACACCCATGCTGGCAAAGTTGTTTACCCAGCAGTTGCCGAAGCTTTCAACATGTCATACGAAAAATTAGAAAGCGTTTTGGCTTAAGTTTTAAGTATGGCCAACACCCAAATTGCTAGAGCAATCTCGGGTTACTTAGACCACTTAATAGTCGAACGTGGACTAGCTAATAATTCAATTTCCTCATACCGTCGAGATTTACGGCGGTATGAGGAATTTTGTTTAAAAAAGCAATTAGTTGAACCCAAACAAATCACCTCACAACATATTTCAGATTTTTTGGTGCAGTTGCGCCTGGGTGATGATGAACATCCTGCGTTATCAAGTAGTTCAAGTGCCCGCACACTAATTGCGGTTCGGGGTTTTCATGCTTTTCTGGCTCGTGAAGGGCTAACTCCAACTGATCCAGCGCGTGCAGTTAAACCACCAAGTAGTGCCAAGCAATTACCTAAAGCACT
>CAYVZD010000068.1:0-2781 GCA_964456135.1 uncultured Bifidobacterium sp. | reverse complement strand
ATTTGAATACTGTCGACATCTGCGGTGCGACCATTTCCAGAATTATCTTGCATGTTTGTTGCGGCATTGAATCCAGTTGCACAACCAGTTAAAGCAAGTGAGCTAGCTAACGTGACGGCTAGAAAAACTTTTTTCATAACGAAGTAGTCCAACTCCTAGAAATTCAATGGTCTTGATATCAAGCCTAGTAGTTGATTAAAAGCCAATTAAATCGGGGTTTTCTTGAAATTAGTCATTCTTTGCTCGTGGTAGAATTGCAGTTCAGCAATAAAAAGGAACCCATAAATGGCCTATAAAGTTGGCGAAACTGTCGTTTACCCGCACCACGGCGCAGCAGACATTATCTCTAAAGAGACTCGCGTTATTAAAGGTGAAAAGAAAGAGTACTTAGTACTTAAAGTTCATCAGTCTGATTTAACTGTTCGGGTACCTGCTGACAACTTAGAACTAGTTGGCGTTCGCGATGTAACGAGCCAAGAAGGTCTAGAAAAAGTTTTTGGTGTACTACGTCAGCCTTATGTCGAAGATCCAGCAAACTGGTCACGTCGTTTCAAGGCCAACACTGAAAAACTTTCTTCAGGCGATGTCATCAAAGTTGCTGAAGTTGTGCGTGACTTATGGCGCCGTAGCCAAAAGAAGCCACTTTCAACTGGTGAAAAGAGTATGTTGGCTCGCGCTCGAACCCAATTAATCAGCGAAATTGCTTTAGCCGAACGCACAAATGAAGTTCGTGCTGAAGAAATTCTTGACGAGGTTTTAGCTTCCTAATGAATAACGCCGCTACTGGCCGAGTGGCGGCAATTATTCCTGCCGCAGGTTCTGGTGTGCGCTTTGGCGCACAAATTCCAAAAGCATTTATTGAACTTGATGGTATTTCATTATTAACTCGTAGCGCATTAGCGATGAGCGTGGTCGCAGATGTAATCGTAGTTGCCGCGCCGAGTGATCAACTCAAATTGGCTAGCGATCACTTAGCAAATGTCGATGCTGAGGTTCATGTAGTCGCTGGTGGCGAAGCAAGACAAGATTCAATTGCAAATGCCTTGAATGTTTTACCTGAAGATGTTGAATTTGTATTAGTGCATGATGCAGCCAGACCACTTGTGCCAGTAGAAGTTACAAATCGCGTTTTGACCCAATTACAAAACGGAGCAGTCGCGGTAATTCCAGTTTTACCAATCGCTGACACCATCAAACGAGTTGATGCACAAAATAAAGTTGTTGAAACAGTCGATCGTAATCAACTACGTCGAGTTCAAACACCACAAGGTTTTACTCGGCAAACTTTGCATCATGCTTATGCAGATCCAACAATTATTGCTACTGATGATGCTGGCTTAATGGAAGCATTAGGTATCTCGGTACTAACAGTTGCAGGCGATGAACTTGCCATGAAAATAACCACAGCTCATGACTTAACTATTGCCAGCGCACTACTTGGAGTAACTAATGAGTAACTTAAGAATTGGAACCGGCGTTGACGTACATCCATTAGTTGCGGGTCGACCAATGTTTGTGGCTTGTCTGGAATGGCCTGGTGAATCAAAAGGTCCCGATGGTCATTCTGATGGCGACGTAGCCGCCCATGCAGTTTGCGATGCACTTTTATCCGCTGCTGGACTTGGTGATCTAGGTGCTGTTTTTGGCACCAGCGATCCAAAATGGAGTGGTGCTAGCGGAACAACATTATTAACTGAAGTTGCGCGCAAAGTATCAGCAGCTGGTTATGACATCGTTAACGTTTCGGTCCAAGTAATTGGAAATA
Organism: uncultured Bifidobacterium sp.; assembly: GCA_964456135.1. Taxonomy (GTDB): domain Bacteria; phylum Actinomycetota; class Actinomycetes; order S36-B12; family UBA5976; genus UBA5976. The sequence continues at coordinate 1,016 of CAYVZD010000068.1, read as the reverse complement.
GTCCAAAAATCGGCACTCGCCGTGATGAGGCTCAAACCGCAATGAGTACTGCATTAGGTGGAGTTCCAGTTTCGGTTTCTGGAACTACTACCGATGGCCTTGGTTTAACTGGCCGAGGCGAAGGTATTGCCGCTATCGCTTCAGTATTACTGTCCATCCGCTAATAGTTAGTACCCTTATTCCGTGCGCCTTTATGACACTGCTGCGAAGTCAGTTCGCGAATTTACGCCACTCGTACCTGGTCAGGTATCGATGTATGTATGCGGTGCAACTGTGCAAGCAGCTCCGCACGTTGGGCACATTCGCTCTGGTGTGGCATTCGACGTTTTAGGTCGCTGGTTTCGCGCTACTGGCTATCAAGTCACGTTAGTTCGAAATGTCACTGACATCGACGACAAGATTTTGGCAAAAGGTGTAACTGAAAATCGTCCTTGGTGGGCGGTGGCAGCGCATTACGAGCGTGAATTTCAGAATGCATACGCAATACTTGGTTGCACTCCGCCAACCGTAGAACCACGCGCAACTGGTCACATTACTCAAATGATCGAGTTAATGGAGCAACTAATTGCTGCTGGCCATGCTTATGCAGTTGATGGCGATGTTTATTTTGATGTGCGCTCATTTGCTGATTACGGAAAATTATCCGGCCAGAAAATTGATGACCTACTTCCAGCCGGTGATTCCGAAGGTGAAGCTCGCAAAAAGGATTCGCGCGACTTTGCACTTTGGAAATCAGCAAAACCTGGCGAACCTGCTTGGCCAACACCGTGGGGACCAGGTCGCCCAGGTTGGCACATCGAATGTTCGGCAATGGCACATGCATATCTTGGTAACTCATTTGATATTCATGGTGGTGGATTAGATTTAGTTTTCCCCCATCATGAAAATGAAGTCGCTCAATCAAAAGCAGCTGGTCAAGATTTTGCTAACTTCTGGTTACACAATGCTTGGGTAACAACAGCGGGCGAAAAAATGTCGAAGTCACTTGGTAATTCACTTTTAGTGACCGAAGTTGT
>CAYVZD010000067.1:0-2803 GCA_964456135.1 uncultured Bifidobacterium sp. | reverse complement strand
TCTGGATAAACAATGTCATCTGTCAGCCTGGCACCTATGGCTTCGACAAGCGCGGGGTCTTGGGCAATCATGGCCTGAGCACCTAAAACATCTTTGGCCACATCTAAAGTTGCCGCTTCTGCACTTCTTTGTAAATCACCGGCCACTAAATCAAGAGCTGCAAAAACTTCTCGAGGTGATGCTGGAATTGCATGCTGGACTTTAACTTTAGAAATTTTTTGAATTGGCCCAACTGCAACACCCGGCGATACACCGATTCCAGTTAACGTTTTTTTATTTAACGACATTTAGTTACTCGTCGTGATTTGTTTCAATAATATTTACGATCTCGGCTAAGACTTGATCTGAGTTTGTCCCATCGCCAACTGTGATTTCGATAGGTTCGCCATGCTTGGCACCAAGAGCAAGGACTGACAACATTGAGGCTGCATTAACGGCTTTTTCGCCAACTCGACCAATAGTTACTGGAACCCCAGCGCTACTTGCAGCTTTCACCAACAATGATGCTGGTCTGGCGTGTAAGCCAACTTTGCTTCCGACAACAACAACTTGACTTGGCATCTACTTACCTTTCGAAATGAATATTTGATGTTAAAGCAGATATGCCCCAGAGCACTAGTCTCTGGGGCATATCTAATTAAGGCTTAAGCCTTTTTAGCAGCGCCTTTGGTTGCGATTACTGCTAGCGCAGTAACTGCTGTACCTACCAAGATTGCAAGTAGGTAGGTGCCAACTCCACCGATAAGTGGAGTAACCCAGATGCCACCATGAGGAGCACGAAGTGTGTTCTCAAATGACATAACCATTGCACCAGCAACAGCTGAACCGGCCATCAAAGATGGGATTACGCGAACTGGGTCAGCAGCAGCGAATGGGATTGCACCTTCAGTGATGAATGATGCACCAAGTACCCAAGCAGCTTTACCGTTTTCACGTTCTGATTCAGTGAATGCCTTTGGACGCAATGTGGTTGCAAGCGCAAGACCTAGCGGAGGTGTCATACCTGCAGCCATTACTGCAGCCATAACAACTAGTTCTTTAGCGTCAGTTGCACCAGCAGCTACGTTTGATAATCCACCAGCAGCGAATGTGTAAGCCACTTTATTAACAGGGCCACCCATATCGAATGCCATCATCAAGCCAAGGACGATACCTAGAACAATTGCTGAGCCTGTTCCCATGTCTGCTAACCAGTCAGTTAGAGATTGGTTCAATGAAGCAACTGGTTCACCAATGATGTAAACCATTACTGCACCAGTAACAAGTGTTGCTACCAATGGAGTAACAACGATTGGCATCACACTGCGAAGTGCTGATGGCACATTCTGATCTGAGATCCACTTAGCAACTAGACCAGCGACGATACCGCCAGCTAGACCACCAAGGTAACCAGCGCCAACTGCACCAGAAATTGCACCAGCAACGAAACCTGGTACTAAACCTGGGCGGTCAGCAATTGCGAATGCGATGTAACCAGAAAGCACAGGTACCAAGAAGCCAAATGTGGCTGCACCCAGGCGGAAGATCAAAGCCGGAATGTTATTGGCTTCGACTGCTTCTGATAGTGAAGGTTGAGTTACCTCAACGATGTTGTCGGATCCTGCAAGCATGAATCCGATTGCGATCAAAATACCGCCAGCGGCAACGAACGGGATCATGTAGCTGACACCAGTCATTAACCATTGACGTACTGTAGTTCCAGCACCCACGGCTGTTCCTTCCTACGTTTCACACTTCCGGGTAGCAAGTGTGTTTTTCTGAAGATTTTCTTCAGAAACCTGTTATTCGTTCACAACTTTCTCGGCCTGTTCAATTAAAGATTTGGCATCTTTAATTGCGGCCTTTGGAGTTGACTGAACTTTCTTTAGTGCAGAAAATCGATCTGCCTCACGGATACCAACATCATTGGCAAAAATAACTACATCCGCATTTGCAATGATTGTTGGATCTATTGGTTTGAAACCACCAGCACCTTGAGTTTCAACCCAAATTTCATGGCCAGCAGCTTTACCAGCGCGCTCAAGTGCTTCAGCTGCCATGTAAGTGTGCGCAATTCCGGTAGCACAAGAAGTAATTGCAACGATTTTCATTTTTATTCCTGACCTTTACTAAGTAAATCGACTAGTGCATTTGCATCACTTGTAGTGCGCAAGATGTTTGTAAACTCGGGATCCATTAATCGTCTTGCTAACCCTGAAAGTATTTCGATGTGTTCATTACTTTCACCATCTGGAACCAAAATCATGAAAAGCACATCGGCTGGATCTTCATCTGGATCAAAAGTCACACCCGCAGTTCTGGCCACAACCACGCTTGATTGAGTAACACCACTGCTTCTGGCATGCGGAATGGCGACTCCATCTACTTGTGGAGTTCCCATTTCATCTCGAGCCATAACATCTTTGACGATTTGCTCGGCATCATTGCCTCGCCCAGATTTCACAACCAAATCGGCCATCTGCATTACTGCCTGGGTTTTGTCACTAGCCGACAAATTAAACTCAACAAGTTCAGGGGCAAATACTGACATTTAACTCACCTCGACCAAAGATCTAGATCGATCAAGTTGGTTGTTTATCCGCACCGTTACTTTGGCGGCCTGATCTGGAGTTGGAATTGCCGTTCCTTCCAAAGGTACTGAGGCAGCCGACCACGAAATCGCATTGGGCAATGCTTCGGCGTTCGCCCCTCCTGCAATAAACGTTGCCAGCAAAATGTCGCCAGCTCCAACAGGCACACCGACAACTTTTTGTTCTGGTTCAACGTGGATAACCCCGTTTTGATCAATAAATAATGCGCCATC
>CAYVZD010000066.1:0-2807 GCA_964456135.1 uncultured Bifidobacterium sp. | reverse complement strand
AGTGCAGCGTCGCGGGCTTTTTCTAATTCAACAGTTCGATTTGCTAAAGCTTCATTTACTTTGCCGCGGGCTTCACCCATGCGCTTACCAACTTCGGCTTTGGCAGCCGGAGGTAATGCGCCAATCTCGCGATTTGCTAAGGCAAGCGGTGATTTGTCACCAGCATGAGCAAGCCGGGCTTCTTTAAGTTCATCAAGTGTGTTGGCTGCATTAATGGCCGCGATCGCCTCGTTAACCGCTTTATTAAGTGCCTCTTCAGATAGCGCACTTACCTGCTTTGGATCGAAGGATTTATTTGGCGCGGACATAAGTTCAATCTTATCGATTCGCGGTTATTTACTCGGTAAGCGTTGAGCGGTAGCACTTGCGTATAAACAAACTGCTGATGCAGTTGCTAAGTTCAGCGATTCTGCTTGGCCATAAATTGGAATCGCGACAACTTGATCGACTTGCTCGAGTACGTCACTTGGTATCCCCCAAGCCTCGTTACCAAAAACCCAAAGTGTTGGCTTTTGCAGTTCAACATCCTGATAAAGGTTCACCCCGCTGCCGTCTGCGGCAAGTACTTGCATCCCCTTGGACTTAGCAGCGGCAATTACCTCGGCTAATTCATGACCGGTAGAAATTGGTAAGTGGAAAAGGGAGCCAACGCTTGAGCGCACAACTTTTGGATTAAATAAGTCGACCGAATCTTTTGAGAAAACTACCCCAGTAGCTCCGGCGGCATCTGCGACTCGAATAACTGAGCCGGCGTTACCTGGATCACGAACTGCGGTAAGGGCAACGGCTAATTTAGTTTCGGGCTTAAAAACTTCGGTAAGTTCATTGGTCCACATTTTGGCAATCCCAACTATGCCTTGTGGAGTTACCGTGCTACTTAATTGCTCGATTACGGCCCCGCTGCACACGGTTGGGGTAATGCCAAATTCCACCGCGCGGTCGGCGATTTCTGGATAACGATCAAGTGACTCAGAAGTTAGAAATAGTTCAGTTAATTTTCCGCTGGCCGCTGCTTCACGACAAGCTTGTGGGCCTTCGGCTAAAAATAAATTATCGGCCTCACGTAAGCCGCGCTTTAATAAACGACGTGCGCGCACCACAGCGGGTGCGCGCACGTTAGTTAGAACCATTTTGTTCTTAGCTACTTAGGACTACTTGTTAGGTAGTGCCTTAGCTGCTGCCTGAACTAATTCAGCAAATGCCTTTTCGTCAGATACAGCTAGTTCGGCCAAGATGCGACGGTCAACATCGATTTCGGCTGCCTTCAAGCCTTGGATCAGACGGTTGTAAGTCATGCCGTTAGCGCGAGCTGCGGCATTGATGCGCTGAATCCAAAGACGACGGAAGTCACCTTTACGAGTGCGACGGTCTGCGTAGGCATAAACCATCGAGTGAGTTACTTGTTCCTTTGCCTTGCGGTAAAGGCGTGAACGTTGTCCACGGTAACCACTTGCTTGTTCTAAAACTTCGCGACGCTTCTTTGCGGCGCCTACTGCTCTTTTAACACGTGCCATTTTTAACTCCTCTTATTCCAAACTTTGTCGACTTAGCGTCCGAGAAGTTTGTTTGCTTTCTTTGCATCGGCTGGTGAAAGTACCTGATCTACAGATAGTCGACGAGTACGACGACTTGTTTTTCCTTCGAGCAAGTGACGCTTGTTAGCTTGTTCTTTCATCAACTTGCCAGATCCGGTTACCTTGAATCGCTTCTTGGCACCACTGTGGGTTTTGTTCTTAGGCATCTTCTTCTCCTGCCGTTTGCACTTCAGCTTTCGCTGAAGAAGTTTTTTGGACAGCCTTCTTAGCTGACGTCTTTCCTCTAGCCGGAGCTAGAACCATGGTCATGTTGCGACCATCTTGTAGAGGAGCGGCTTCAATCACTGCATTGTCACCAATGTCTTCGGCAAGTCTTTGCAGAAGTTTGTAACCAAGTTCTGGACGTGATTGCTCGCGACCGCGGAACATGATTGTGATTTTTACCTTGTCACCCTGACCGAGGAACCGTTCGATGTGATTCTTTTTTGTGTCGTAGTCATGTTGGTCAATCTTTGGACGTAACTTCATTTCCTTGATAACCGTATTGACTTGGTTCTTTCGGGCTTCACGAGCTTTAACTGCGTTTTCGTACTTGAACTTGCCGTAATCCATGATCTTGCAAACTGGTGGTTGCGAGTCTGGCGAGACTTCTACTAAGTCAAGGTCAGCTTCAAGTGCAATCCTTAGTGCATCTTCAACTCGAACTATTCCGACTTGCTCTCCGGCAGGTCCAATTAGTCGAACTTCGGGTACACGAATCCGCTCGTTGATGCGGGGTTCGATACTGATATGTCCTCCTGTTGTCGATTCAGAAATAGCCGAGTACTAAAACTGAATTCAAAGCAGGCATAAATAACTAACACGAAGACTTACGTCTTTTTGTTAACCAACCCGACGTCCCTTTAACGGGCGATGCGGGTGGGACTTATGTCCGCTTATGTAGCCAGACCCTGAGGGCCTAGCCGGTTAGTAGAGAGTTTAACCTAGAAGCGACATGGAGCCTAATTCACTTAATTCAAGCGAAGAATCAGTAACTGCAGCGCGCGATCTATCTGCCCTATCGGCTGTAGAAATATTGAGTTTGCACGGCGTGGATTTGATGACTGCAGCTGCCGTGAAGCTTGGACTATTTGAAGGTACTGAGGCAGATCTTGCTGAAGCGCGCATCATTATTAATGCGCTTGCTGGGTTTGTAGATGCTGCGGCGCCTGAACTTGGGTCGCATCATGCTGCGCCATTGCGCGACGGCTTACAAACTCTGCAACGTTCATT
>CAYVZD010000065.1:1176-2930 GCA_964456135.1 uncultured Bifidobacterium sp. | reverse complement strand
GTTTCCCAGCGCTCGTAGCTCAACGGATAGAGCAACAGGTTTCTACCCTGTCGGCTGGGGGTTCGAATCCCTCCGAGCGCGCAAAAATTTAGGTTAATTTTGCTTCCATTGCAACGAATCCAGATTCGTTAGAAATCCATAAATCAGTTCCGGTTTCTGATTTTTTAGCACTTGCCATAAATTGTGCTGGCAAAGTTATTGGGCTAACTGCTTTATAGCTAAATTCATGAACAGTAAGGTTATTAGATTTAGCTAAGTCCAGTAACAGCGTGGCAAGTAACGGACCATGTACAACTAATCCCGGATAGCCTTCGACGTTTCTGGTGTAGTCAACGTCGTAGTGTATTCGATGACTATTAAAGGTAAGAGCTGAATAACGAAACAGAGTTACTTCATCCACATTCCAAGATTGGTTAAAGTCATAATCCGTCGGAGCTGCGGTTAGTTCAACTTTTTGAGTTTGCTTAGAAAATTCACGATAAACAATGTTTTGAACTTCGCTAATGCAGATTTGGTTATTTTGAGTTATTTCATGTTGCAAAGTTAAAAAAACTAACTTGCCACTTCGCCCCGTCTTTTCTTGAATATCGAAAATTTTAGAATCTCTGGTGGCAACTTGCCCCAAAATCAAATCTCTATGCCAAGTGATTCTTCCGCCAGCCCACATTCTTCGCGGCAAACCAAAATCTGGAACGTTTATCCCAAGTTTGGTGTGGCCATCTGGCCCAGCATCTTGCACTTTGGTTAATTCAGAAAAATAAAGCCAATGCCAAGCAGGGGGCAGTGGTTCACCAGTTTTTAAAGTTGCCTCTTGGTTGATTGTCACTTGCATTTTTTGGGCAACGATTGGATCAAGTAAAGAGTGTTGCGATTTGGTGAGTCCGATCCAGTCAGCCCAGTTTTCCATGTAACAGAGCCTAATTGGACTGAGAAAAATTTAGTATCCACATCGCAGGTATCTACACAACCAACTAAATACAGTTTTTTAATTGAAATTGCCCCTACACAATGCAGCTTCGAATTGCCCAAAAATTAAGGAGTCACTATGAATAACTCGACTATTCAAGCAATCGGCAATGTGGCAACAGAAATTAGATTTAACACAACCCCTGAAGGAATTCCGGTGGCTAGTTTCCGATTAGCTGCAACTGAGCGCAAATTTGATCGGGAAACATCACGCTGGGTGGATGGTGAAGTTAATTGGTACACCGTGTCATGCTGGCGAGCACTTGCCGAGAACGTGGCAAATAGTGTTCAAAAAGGAGATCCAGTTGTAGTTATTGGTCGATTAAATGTCCGTACATGGGAACGTGACGAGCGAAGTGGAACTTCAGTCGACATAACGGCTGACATTGTGGGACATGATCTAGCTCGTGGAACTACGAGTTTTAAACGATCTGCAAAGCAATCCGCACAGGAATTTAGTACTGCCGCAGCCTAAGTAGAATTGAGCCCATGGCTGAGTTCATTTATACCCTGGCAAAAGCACGCAAAGCACATGGCGACAAAGTAATTCTTGATGACGTAACACTGTCATTTCTTCCTGGAGCAAAGATTGGCGTAGTTGGCCCTAACGGCGCCGGTAAATCAAGTTTGCTCAAGATCATGGCTGGCGTAGACAAGTTATCCAATGGCGATGCCATGCTTAGCCCTGGTTACACCGTTGGCATGTTGGCCCAAGAACCAGATTTAGATGACACTAAAACAGTTTTAGAAAATGTCGAACTGGGTGTTGCTGAAACGAAAGCTATGCT
>CAYVZD010000065.1:0-1076 GCA_964456135.1 uncultured Bifidobacterium sp. | reverse complement strand
TTACAACAACCTGACCTTTTATTACTCGATGAACCAACTAACCACTTAGATGCAGAAAGCGTTAACTGGTTGGAGCAACATCTTGAAAAGTACCCAGGCACAGTCGTAGCAATTACCCACGACCGATATTTTCTAGATAACGTGGCCCAGTGGATTTTGGAATTAGACCGCGGTCGTGCATATCCATACGAAGGAAACTACTCAACATATCTAGAAAAGAAGCAAGCTCGCTTAAAAGTTGAAGGCGCCAAAGACGCAAAACTACAAAAGCGACTAGCTGAAGAACTTGAGTGGGTTCGCTCAAATGCTAAGGCTCGTCAAACAAAAAGTCGCGCACGCTTGGATCGCTATGAAGAAATGGCGATCGAAGCAGAAAAAACTCGCAAACTAGATTTTGAAGAAATTCAAATCCCTCCAGGTCCGCGTCTGGGTAATGTCGTGATTGAGGCTGAAGGATTGACCAAAGGTTTTGGCGATCGAATTTTAATCGACAACCTTTCTTTCACATTGCCGCGAAATGGAATTGTGGGTGTGATTGGACCAAACGGTGTTGGTAAAACCACACTATTCCGGATGATTGTTGCAGCCACTTCAGGTGATACATCTGATGCCGCCACCCAACCCGATTCAGGAAAATTGCGCGCTGGTGAAACAGTAAAACTTTCGTACGTTGATCAAAGTAGAGCCGGATTAGATCCAGCAAAAAATGTCTGGGAAGTTGTTTCAGATGGTTTGGACTGGATAAAAGTTGGCAATGTTGAAATGCCATCTCGTGCTTATGTTGGCGCATTTGGTTTTAAAGGTCCAGATCAACAGAAACCTTCTGGCGTACTTTCTGGTGGTGAACGTAACCGCTTGAATTTGGCTTTGACACTTAAGCAGGGTGGAAACGTATTACTCCTTGACGAACCAACAAACGATTTAGATGTTGAAACTTTAGGCTCACTTGAAAATGCGCTACTTGAATTTCCAGGATGTGCAGTTATAACCTCGCACGACCGTTGGTTCTTAGATCGAATTGCCACCCACATTTTGGCTTATGAAGGTGACTCACAATGGTTCTGGTTTGAAGGAAA
>CAYVZD010000064.1:0-2994 GCA_964456135.1 uncultured Bifidobacterium sp. | reverse complement strand
GTTGTTGATACAGATGAAAAAGATGTAGTTAAAGTTACCCAACTAGTGGAAAAACCAGCAGCAGGAAAAGCTCCATCGAATTATGCAGTTATTGGTCGATATGTAATTCATCCAGCTGTGTTTGAGATTTTGAAAGATTTAAAGCCGGGTAGTGGTGACGAAATTCAATTAACTGATGCATTAGCCAAATTAATTGAGTTGCCCGCTGATCAAGGTGGCGGCGTGCACGCAGTAATTTTCCGTGGCAAGCGCTATGACACTGGTGACAAACTTTCTTACTTAAAGTCAGTAATTAGCATTGCACTTGATCGAGATGACTTAGGTAAAGATTTACGTACCTGGTTAACTAAATACTTAAGTGATTAGTTAATGAATAAAAGTTGGCCAGTAGCGCTTAAACATGGTGATGTGCGCCTGCGACCACTTAAAAAAAGTGATGCAAAAAAATGGCGAGAGATTCGCGCAGCAAACCAAGACTGGATGCAAGAGTGGGAAGCAACGCCACCGATTCCAGCAATTGATCCAGCGCCAACTTTTCGGCAAAGTGCAAAACGGTTATTACAAGATGCCAAAGATGGTCGGGCAATGCCGTTTGTTGTCGAATACCAAGATGAATTTGTTGGTCAACTAAATGTGTCCGACATTGTTTATGGATCTTTGCGTGGCGCTCATTTTGGTTATTGGATTGACCATCGGTTTGCTGGTCGAGGAATTATGACCACTGCTGTTGCATTAGTAACTGAGCATCTACTGACTACGTGCGAGCTACATCGGGTTGAAGTTGCGATTCGTCCCGAAAATGAACCAAGCAATAAGTTAGTTCAACGCTTAGGTTTTCGATTCGAAGGACAACGGGCAAAGTTTTTACATATCAACAATGACTGGCGTGACCACAACATCTATGTCATGTTTGCCGAAGACCTACAAGATAGTCTGCTCGCCCGACTCAAAAAATAAGACACGGGCGTTAGATCCTAAATTTTTTCAGTGATTACGCATATTGTTTATAAACATGACCGGTTTGCTCTATTTCATTGTGATTGGAATGTGGGCGTCCGTGTTAATCCCGATTGCGTTAAAAAATCATGATCGACGCAATTTAGAAAAATCATTATTACCTGAGGGTCAAACAATTCCACGATGGCGTTGGCAGACTCGAGAAAAATTATCCCCACGCCAAGTTGCATTTGTTCGACGACGTCGCGTGGCCATGACTTTACTTACTGCATTGGTATTAAGTGTTGTGATGAGTTCGGCTGGGCAAATTTCATTTGCTTGGGTGATCTTGCCAGCTACTTTGTTATTTGGTTTTGGTTATCTTGCCGCCAAGCGTCCGGCTCCACGACCAATGCCAAGACCTTTGACTAATCCAGTTACGCAACATCAAACTCAAATCATCCCAACTTCAAAAATTCTGGTGGAAAAAGTTGTTGAGCAAAAAGTTGAAGTGCAGAAACGTACTTGGCTTCCAGCAGAACCAGTAGCTAAACCGCAAGTAGCAGCAGTAGATCGTCGTTGGACAAGCCAAGAAATGATTGACGCGGCAATTGCATTACGCCAACAGCGTGAAGAAAAACTTCGCGAAGCTCATGCACGACTTGAAGAAGCACGAGCAATTGCCATGGAAAACGCCAGACGTGCAGCTATGGCCGCAAACCAAAATAACGGTAACCCTGTGACACCGTTTCGCCGCGCAGCAAATCAGTAGTTATAATTAAGTTATGCAAACGTCGATAAATGTTGTTGGCATGACTTGCGGTCATTGCGTGAATTCAGTTACTGAAGAATTAAAGAAAATTTCTGGTGTTAGTGAAGTGCAAGTTGATTTAACAACTGGCACAGTAGAAATAACTTCGGCTGCCGAATTAACTCAATCAGCAATCCAAGAAGCAATAACCGAAGCTGGATACGAACTTAAGTAAGTGATTAGGCGATGAGCCAACAAATTGAACTTAGCGTTGGTGGAATGACGTGCGCCTCGTGTCAACGCCGAGTTGAAAAAGCTTTAACCAAAATCGATGGCGTTTCAGCCACAGTCAATTACGCAACAGGTATGGCTGTTGTCCAAACTGATAAACCTGTTGAAAGTGCTCGATTAATAGAAGCTATAGAAAGTGTTGGCTATAGCGCATCGCTAAGTGAAAAAGCGATTGAGAAGTATGGCCTGACTGAATTTAGACAACGTCTAATTTTTTCAAGCATCTTCACCGTGCCACTGATGTTGTTGGCCATGGTGCCAAGTTTGCAATTTGATTATTGGCAGTGGGTTTGCGCGGTACTGGCTACTCCAGTTGCAACTTGGGCTGCTTGGCCATTTCACCGTGCATCTTTTTTAAATCTGCGTCATCGTGCAGTAACTATGGACACCTTGGTAAGCATGGGCGTAAGTGTTTCTTATCTTTGGTCGCTTTATGCCATTTTGTTTACCCACGCCGGTATGCCCGATATGCGGATGTCGATGTCGCTATTGAACACCAGCGGTAGTCACAGCGCAGAAATTTATTTTGAAGTCGCGGCCGCAGTAACTACTTTGGTGATTTTAGGAAAATTCTTAGAGCACCGCGCTCGGAATCAATCGATTCAAGCTTTAGAAAATTTAGCTACGTTAAATCCAAAATCTGCAATTTTATTGACTGATGGCAAACAAGTATCGGTACCAATCGAGCAAGTAAAAGTTGGCGATGAACTTTATGTGCAAACAGGTGGGCAAATTCCAGTCGACAGTGTGGTGATTGCTGGAACTGGACATGTAGATAAATCTTTAGTCACTGGTGAATCTATGCCAGTTGAAGTTTCGGTTGGTGACAGTGTTATTGGCGCAACAGTTTTATTAGACGGCGTATTGACGCTGCGCGCTCAGGCTGTTGGTAAAGACACTGTGCTTTCTGGTATTTCACGTTTAGTTCACCAAGCGCAGGCAGGAAAAGCGGAAGTAACTCGACTAGTTGATCGCGTATCGGAAATTTTTGTTCCGCTAGTAATCGGGTTAGCAGT
>CAYVZD010000063.1:0-3047 GCA_964456135.1 uncultured Bifidobacterium sp. | reverse complement strand
ACTGATGGCCATGTAAAAGCCAAATCTGAGGCGCACATCTGGTCCACCCACAATTGCAATATTGATTTAGGCGAGAAAGCAACTTTGCTTCAATTTTCTTCTTCATTTTGCCAACCATGTAGAGCAACAAAATTGTTACTCAGCGATGTTGCAAGTTCTATCCCAGGTGTGGCGCACGTTGAAATTAACGCTGAAGAACATTTACCACTTGTTCGTGAGCTTGGAATTAACCGAACACCAACCACTTTGATTTTGGATAAAACCGGCACAATTCGAGGTAAGGCGAGTGGTTTACCCAAGCGCTCAGAAGTACTCGAATCTCTGGAACAAATTCTTTAAGCCGCCCTACTAAATCAACATGATCGGCCGACCTCCGAGGGCAAAGGTAAACTAGGCACTTAGGTAAACAAAAGTGGGTGAACATGGCACAAGTCCTGTTGCTAACGCGTGCACTCACCCCGTCAAGTTCGGTTCTACCTGGTCTTGAATTACTAAGTCACCAAATCAAAGTAATGTCCCCTGAGCCAACAGCTCTTATCACAGCGCCAATTGCAGATTTAATTTTGGTTGATGGTCGCACAGATTTACCAGCGGTGCGCAGTCTGTGCCGGTTAATGGAAACCACAGGAAACACCTCGCCCGTTATTTTGATTACAACTGAAGGTGGACTTGCAGCAGTAAATCATGAATGGGGATTAACCGACGTTTTGCTGAATACTGCTAGTCCAGCAGAAATTGATGCACGAATTAAGTTAGCCATCGGACGTCAACATGTGGAGCAACAACCGATGGCTGTCGGTGAAATTAAAGCCGGCGAATTAATAATTGATGAGACCACTTATAGTGCAAAACTTAAAAATAAAACTTTGGACTTAACTTTTAAAGAATTTGAATTACTAAAATTTTTAGCCCAACACCCTGGTCGAGTTTTTTCCCGTGACCATTTGCTGCAAGAAGTCTGGGGCTACGACTATTTTGGTGGCACCCGAACCGTCGATGTTCATGTTCGTCGACTTCGAGCCAAACTAGGTCCCGAAAATGAAAGTTTGATCGGCACGATCCGAAATGTGGGTTACCGTTTTGTCACTTCGCCTATTGCTGATCATGATTCAGTTTCAATAAACGTTTGACGATCAAAATTTAAGATGCAAATTCAAATTGAGGTGCAAAAGCATCTTTCTCATGATGTCGTCACTGAAGTAAAAAACATTATTCGTGCCGCAACGGCATTGGATGAAATGGCACCGCTTTCTGAACATGTACTAATTCACCTAAATCAAGGTGGCGATGATTTTGATGAACATTTTTTGGCAAAAGATTCAGCCGGGCAATTTGTTGGCTACTTACATCTCGATCGAACAGATGAGGTTTCGGGTCCCATTATTGAAGTTGTAGTACATCCAGATTTCCGAAATAACGGAGTTGGTACCCAGCTAGTAAATTTTGCCATGCAGTCCGTGCAAGATTCACGAATGCGACTTTGGGCTCACGGCGAACTAGGTAGCGCATACGCATTAGCAAAAAAACTCGGATTTACTAAGTCTCGTGAATTATGGCAAATGCGAAGATCGCTTTACGCAGAATTACCAAAGCTTGAATTACCTGATCAAATTCAAATTCGAAACTTTTTACCTGAACATGACGCAAGTGAATTTTTGAATCTTAATGCAATTGTTTTTGAGCAGCACCCAGAACAGGGTCGACTCGATGAAAAAGATTTAAAAATCAGAATGAATGAAGTTTGGTTTCGCAGTGAAGGATTCTTTCTTGCCCAAAATCAGGATCAAAAATTAATTGGGTTCAACTGGACCAAAATACACGGCCAAGATTCTGGCTCAACAAATAAACATGGTCATCAGAAAATTGGTGAAATTTATGTACTTGGTGTTAAGCCAGGAAATCGAAACAGTGGGTTAGGTAAAGCACTGGCAATTCGAGGGCTTGAATACTTACGCGAACAAGGTCTTGGCGCCGCAATGCTTTACGTTGATCGAACTAATCATGCAGCGATAAAGCTGTATGAAAGCATTGGTTTTGCACATTGGGATACCGACGTAATGTTTCAAAAACAAATCAGTTAGGCAACACTACTTTTTGCCCTGATTTGTATTGAATTTTTCCGCCATCGAAAAAAACCCAAACAGATCCCACGCCCTGTACTTCCCATTCATCTAGTCCGCCAACTAGCGCGGTATTTTCATCAATTCCAAGAATTGTTAATCCTTTGTCGTGTTTAATCCGACTAACTATGTTCATAAACATGCGATCAAAATGCGGCAATACTCGAACATTTGGTAACAGTGCAAAGCCTGGAGTTGTCGTTTTAGAAAAACTTCGCAATTCCGGAATGTGATTGGCGATAGCCATCGCACCTGCACTACAACCAGCAAGTGCTGCCCCCGAGAGCCAAGCTTGGTGGATGGCTTGCCATAACTTGGTATCGCGTAAAGTGTTCGCCAAATAATGTGGATTGCCACCGGAAAAATAAATTAGGCCGGCGCCCTCAATTTGTTTTACATATTCGTCATCATCGGCTTTCATACGGTCCGTGATCAATAGCGGTACTGGTTGAACGCCAATGCGCTGCGCTTGAGCAATGCCTAAATCACGCCAATAATTTAACGATCGCTCACCCTCTTGGGCTGCAGCCGTTGGAATTTGAACATATTTATTTCCGCGACCAGAAATTAAATTTGCTTCAATCTGTGTCATAACTGGCAGATATTCACCTGAACCAACTAACGCGATTGGACCTGGTTTCAACTGGCATCAATTTCCCAGGTTGAACCTTGGACAGAATCTTTGATCGTTACTTTTAACGAAGTGAGTTGATCGCGAATTTCATCAGCTTCGTCCCAACGTCCGCTTTGTCTGGCAACTTGTCTGGCATGTAAAAGCATTTCAATGTATGGACCAACAACTGAAGTAATGTCTACCCGAGGGCTTGCTGCCATCTGACCGAGTCGAGTGATCAAACCATGAACGATCGCTCTGGTCTCTAAATCACGGTCCAAGTCATCAAGTTCAAGTAGCGCATCTACCGCAGC
>CAYVZD010000062.1:0-3156 GCA_964456135.1 uncultured Bifidobacterium sp. | reverse complement strand
CAAGTACTTGCTTCACAGAATGAAATCAATCGCAATCTGGATGAAGCAAACAAAGAAGCTAAACGTTTAGTAAGCGAAGCTACACAGGCTTCACAAGCAATGGTTGAAAAAACTAGTAGCGATACTCGCGCCACACTTTCTGAAACTCAAGCTCGCATTGACAATATGCTTCGTGAAGCACAGCAAAAAGCTGACTCACTTGTTGCTGAAGGCCAAGCAAAACTTAAAGAATCTGAACAGGCAGCAAAACGTCAAGCCGCAGAAATTTTGGAAAATGCTCGGAACAAATCAAATGAGATTAAGCGCACAGCTCTTATGTATAGCGATCACATTAAAGAATCAATTGAAAATGAAAAACGAATCATTACCGAACTAAATAACCAGATTTCCAAGGTTCGCACCGGATGGCTAGAGTCACAGACTCATGTTTCGGAATTGCTAAATGAAATTGATACGTCATTGGTCGAAGTTGAAAATACTGTTGCTGAAGCTACTCAAAAAATCAGTAACAAGCGCACCGATGTCACTTCAGCGTTGACTGAGATGGCTGCTCGAATTAACGAAGAAGCTGCAGGCAAAGAGTAAAGTCACAACTTTTTGACTCGGTGCCTTAGAATGTGCAAACACCGTAGAGTTGAGTTATGCGCGTTGAAGTAAATAATCTGGATAAACATTTCGGCAAAACGCACGCTGTTCGTGATCTATCTTTTTCGATTGAACCTGGTCGAGTAACGGGATTTTTAGGTCCCAACGGATCAGGAAAATCTACAACAATGCGTTTGATGCTCGACTTAGATCGAGGCAAAGGAAAAACGCTTTATGGCGGAAAACTATTAACTCAACTTCATCCAGTAACTAAGGCTGTCGGCGCACATTTGGATGCAAAGTTTTTTCATCCAAAACGAACTGCATTTGCTCACCTAAATATGCTTGGTGCTGAAGCGAGTATTTCTAAAAAGCGAATTTATGAAGTTCTTGAATTAGTCGGACTGGCTTCAGTTGCCAAAAAACGCCCGGGTGGATTCTCACTTGGCATGGGTCAAAGACTTGGTTTAGCTGGGGCAATTCTGGCTAAACCTTCAGTCTTGTTCTTAGATGAACCTGCAAATGGTTTAGATCCGCAATCTATTCAGTGGCTTCGCGATTTCTTGAAAAACTATGCAGCCGAAGGCAACTCTGTCTTTGTTAGCAGCCACTTACTCAGTGAAATGCAGCTTTTGGCAGACGATGTTGTAGTTATTGCCGCTGGCCAATTAATTGCTGCTGAATCTATGCAGCAATTCTTAACTCGAGCCCAAGGAACAAATGTTGTTGTGCGCAGTAACGAATTAGCAAGATTACGCGACTACATTGGCAGCGAAGGTATCGAATCAACATTTGACGGCGCAAATACTTTGTTAGTTCCGGGCGTAACGACTGACCGAATCGGTGAAATTGCGTTCAAAAACAACATTCAAATTTCAGAATTAACTTTGCGCTCAGCCAGCCTTGAGCAAGTTTTTCTTGAATTAACTGAACAGGGACAAGAATTTCGAGTCGGTGGCAAATCATGATTCGCGCATTAGTTTTTGAATGGCGCAGGTTATGGTCAGTGCGCGCAACCTGGATAATGCTTTTTGTATTCACTGCAGTGAATTCGTTCTTCGGTATTTATCCACTATTTTCTGGACGAACGCAAGGTATGCAAAGTTGGCTTGGCCTTTACAACACCCCCGCGAACTTTTTGAGCCTAGTTTTACTATCAGTTGTTGCAGCTCAAGTTTTTGGTCATGAGTATCGATACGGCACAATTCGGTTAACGCTCACGGAATTTCCAAAACGTGAAATTGTGATGTTTGCCAAAACGTTAATTCTGGTTTTCTTTACTACGTTTGCGCTGATTCTAAACTGGGGCGTACTCGGTGCGCTTGCCCAATTTGCTCCAGAAGGAACAATTAGCTCTGATTCACCTGGATTTACTTTTGGACCATACAATCCAGCAGATTTATGGAAAGTTTATTTATACATACTTGGTTATCTTTTAATTTCCATGAGTATTGTGGCTATTACTCGAAATTTGGCAATAGGAATTGTGTTGCCATTACTTCTAACTGTTATTGAAAGTTTGCTTGGTTTATTAAACCAACTTGCAAAGCAAAGATTTGATTGGCTAGTTAATCGATTGCCACTTGAGAATGCAACTGATTGGTTGGGTGACGGTGGAATGTATGTTTCACCAGGACTGACTTATGCTGCTTGGATTGTTGCATTTTATTTAGCAGCAAGCGCGTTGTTTTTTAAACGAGATGCATGACGCAGCTTTCGAATTCCGAATTACAGCGCACAGTATTAATCGGGTTACTTGCTGGTGTTCTAGCCGGCCTTTTTGGGGTTGGCGGCGGATTTTTAATGGTGCCTCTTTTCATTGCTTGGCTAGCAGTAGACCAGAAGAAAGCCCATGCAACTTCACTAGGAGCTGTCTTTCCAATCGCAATTGCTGGCGCAATTGGGTACGCCACAACTGATCATGTCGATTGGCAATCTGGTGGCTACCTATTACTTGGATCATTTTTTGGTGCAATGTATGGTGCCAAACTCTTGCACACCATTTCTCTAACGAAATTGCAATTAGTTTTTGGAACTCTATTAGTACTGTCTGCAGTTCGATTACTCTGGTCAGCACAGCCAACTCAGTTAGTTGATGGAGTTGTTGGGCACATTTTGTTGATCGTTGTTGGGTTATTTGCCGGAACTATGTCTGGCCTTTTGGGCATTGGCGGCGGAATCATTATGGTGCCAGCCATGATTATTGCAGCTGGTTTAACTGCAGTTGAAGCACGCGGTACGAGTTTGGCTGTGATCGTTGGGTCATCTATCTCAGGTGCAATTTCTCATTACAAACGCGGCAATATAATCGTTCCGATTGCCATCGTAAGTGGAATTGCAGGAGTTCCTGCTACTTTTATTGGCATTTACCTAAGTCAGAATTTACCTGAACGAATTTCTGTTGCATTATTTGCAGCAATTCTTTTAACTATTGCTGCACAGCAATTTAAAAAAGCACTTAATAAATAGTTGTCGCAAGCGCGGTATCGGTGGGATTTGAACCCACGGTGCGCTTGCACGCACACAACTTTTCGAGAGTTGCACCTTCGGCCGCTCGGACACGATACCGTC
>CAYVZD010000061.1:0-3194 GCA_964456135.1 uncultured Bifidobacterium sp. | reverse complement strand
GGCCCTTGTGACGAATTACGAGGTTACCCTAATTAACTAAATCCACGCAAAAGCCAGATTTTGCTATTTCTTTTTCTTTCCAGTTGATTTAGCAGGTGCTTTTTTGACTGGTTTACTTGCCTTTTTGACAGCAGCTTTTTTGGCCGGGGCTTTTTTAACTGGTTTTGGCTGAGTAGCCTTTTTTGGTTTTTCTACCGGTTTGGCTTTTGTTACCGGTTTTGGTTTAGCTACTGGTTTGGCTTTAACTTGAGCAGGTTCTTTTTTAGCCGCAGTTTTAATTTCAGATTTCACTTCAACCGACACTTCAGGCTCTTCTTCGTCTTCAACTAAACCATTTGTTGGTTGTTCAAGTTTTAGTTGCTCGAGTTTGGCTAAAGTCGCTGCAGATGATCTTGCAACAGCAACAACTTCTTCATCTTCGCCAACTTTCATGAATGAAACACCCATGGTGTCTCGACCAGCGGCACGAATTTCTTCAACACGTGTTCGAATTACCACACCGTTACTTGCTACGGCAAAAAGTTCATCATCAGCTTCACAAACTAATGCGCCAGCTAGGCCGCCACGTTTTTCAGATAGGCGCATCGCACGAACACCCAAAGTGCCTCGGCCTTTTGCATTCCATTCACTCATCGCGCTTCGTTTAGCAAAACCGCCATTTGTGATTGTTACTACATAAGCATCTGGGTGCGCTACTTCCATGGTTAATAAATGATCTTCTTTATTTTTAAAGCGAATACCAATTACGCCAGTTGCACTTCGGCCCATAGGTCGCAAAGTATCGTCGCTGGCATTAAATCGAACTGAATTACCTAATTTAGAAACTAGTAATAAATCGTCATCATCTGAAATTAACTGAGCCGACACAACTGAATCGTCATCGCGTAAATTAATGGCGATCAAACCTGTGCTTCGATTTGAATCGTATTCAGTCAATTTAGTTTTCTTAACTACGCCATTTCGCGTAGCAAGTACTAAGTAAGGGGCTTGTTCGTAATCGCGTAAATCTAGAACTTGAGCTACAAATTCATCTTGGCCAAGTTGCAATAAGTTGGCTACGTGTTGACCACGGGCATCTCGGCCTGCTTCAACAAGTTCGTAGGCTTTAACGCGAAATACTCGGCCGCGATTAGTAAAGAACAAAATCCAATGGTGAGTGGTAGTTACGAATAAATGTGTGACCACGTCATCTTGTTTTAATGCCGCGCCTTTGACGCCACGTCCACCACGTTTTTGTGCGCGATACAGCGCAGCTTTAGTGCGCTTAACGTAACCATTTTGGGTAAGCGTTACCACAATTGGTTCTTGCGCAATTAGATCTTCGTGGCTCACATCATCTTCGGCGGCAACAATTTTAGATCGGCGTTCATCGCCAAATTTCTCAACTAGTTCAGCGAGTTCTTCGCTAACAATTTTGTACTGGCGTTTTACATTACTCAAAATATCTTTGTAGTCAGCAATCTCAGTCATTAACTTGTCGTGCTGTGATTGCAATTCATTTCGCTCAAGCGCAGCAAGTTTACGTAACTGCATATCAAGAATTGCTTGGGCTTGAAGTTCATCAATTTTAAGTAACTTCATCAAACCTTGTTGAGCAACCGATGCTGATTCTGAACCACGAATTAATTTGATTACATCGTCGATTCGTTCGATTGCCTTTAATAAACCAATCAAAATGTGGACGCGCTCTTGAGCAATCCGAAGTCGGTAGGCAGTGCGTCTAGCAATTACTTCGATTTGATGATCGATCCAATGCGAAACGAAAGCATCTAACGAAAGTGTTCTTGGAACACCATCAACGAGGGCGAGCATATTCGCGCCAAAGTTATCTTGGAGTTGAGTGAACTTAAATAAGTTATTTAAAACAACTTTTGGAACTGCGTCTTTTTTAAGGACAACAACAATTCGCATGCCGGTTCGTGAACTTGATTCATCGACCAAGTCAGCAATACCTGAAATCTTTCCGGTATCAACTAATTCGGCAATGCGCTCCATCAAGTTGTCTGGGTTTACTTGGTAAGGCAATTCGGTGATCACGATGATCGACCGACCACGTTTGTCTTCGGTTATCTCGGTTACTGCCCGCATTGTGATCGAGCCGCGACCAGTTCGATAAGCATCTTTTATTCCGTTGCGACCAACAATTAAGCCACCGGTAGGAAAATCTGGTCCAGTGATGCGTTCGGTTAAGGCAGCTAATAGTTCTTCGCGCGTGGCATCAGGATGTTCAAGTGCCCACTGGATTCCGTTTGCAACTTCAGTGAGGTTATGTGGCGGAATGTTTGTCGCCATACCAACGGCGATACCTGATGAGCCGTTAATTAATAAGTTTGGAATTCGACTCGGCAGAACTGTTGGTTCTAAATTTTTGCCATCGTAATTCGGAGTGAAGTCAACAGTCTCTTGATCAATGTCGCGCACCATTTCCATTGCAAGTGGTGCCATCCGACATTCGGTATAACGAGATGCAGCAGCAGAGTCGTTACCAGGTGAGCCAAAGTTTCCTTGACCTTGAACTAGCGGATAACGAAGTGTCCAACTCTGAGTTAACCGAACTAATGTGTCATAAATCGCTGAGTCACCGTGTGGGTGATACTGACCCATAACTTCGCCAACAACGCGGGCGCTTTTACTAAATGCTTTGTCAGGTCGATAGCCACCGTCATACATTGCATAGATAACACGGCGATGTACTGGCTTCAATCCGTCGCGTACGTCAGGTAATGCGCGCGAAACAATAACGCTCATCGCATAGTTGATGTACGACCTTTGCATTTCGACATTGAGGTCGACTAATTCAATTTGATCGTTTGTTTGATCGTTAACTTCAGTCATTAGATATCTAAGAACCTCACGTCATGCGCGTTACGTTGAATGAACGAGCGGCGGCTTTCCACGTCCTCGCCCATCAAAGTTGAGAAAAGTGCATCGGCTTGGGCAGCGTCATCAACTGTGACTTGTAACAAAATGCGTCGAGCTGGATCCATGGTGGTTTCCCATAATTCTTCAGCGTTCATTTCGCCAAGACCTTTGTAGCGCTGAATATCTTCTTGGCGAAGTTTCTTTCCTGCGGCTAAACCGGCTTCAACTACTGCATCGCGCTCACGGTCGCTGTAAGCATATTCTGGTGCTTCCCGCGACCACTTAATTTTGTAAAGCGGTGGTTGAGCTAAATAAACAAAGCCGCCATCAAC
>CAYVZD010000060.1:0-3222 GCA_964456135.1 uncultured Bifidobacterium sp. | reverse complement strand
AGTGCTTGGGGCGGTGGCGGCGGCGCAGGTGAGTTAGTTCTAGTTACAAGTTATTCCGCAACATCATCTGCTCCCGTTTCAATTTCCGTAGGTGCTGGTGGTGCAACCGGAGGACAAAGTCTCACGCCTTCAGCAGCAACTCGCTCACAAGCCGGTTTTGATTCGTGGGTTGGGAGTTCTTCAGGCGTAGTAGCTAAAGGTGGTGGTGAAGGAGCGTCTTACTCATACAGTGCTGCCCAAAATAATTCATTCATGTCAACTTCACCAAATGTTGCTTGGTCGAAAGGCGGAAATGGTGGAAGTGGAGGTGGTTCAAGTGAAGACACATCCTCGACTTGGAATCCGGGTGGAACATCTCTGGCAACAACTTCTGGAAACCGAACTGGATATGGCACCAGTGGCGGTCAAGGTGGAACTTCCGGCGGAACCATGAGTGGTGGTGGTGGTGGTGGATCTGGCCAAGCTGGATCAAATTCTCCTTCCTCACAAACTGGTGGTAAAGGTGGTGATGGTACCTCCGCGGCATCAACATGGCTTAGTGCAATTAACTCTGCAATGTCTGCTTCTTGGCAATCTGCAACTTCGGCAGGCAGGATCGCTGCTGGTGGTGGTGGCTCTGGAACAACTGGAGGCGCAGGTGGAGTTGGTGGCGGCGGCGCAAGCGGAAGTAGCGCAAACGGTGTAAACGGCACCGCTGGTGTTTCAAACACAGGAAGTGGCGGCGGAGGTGCTTGGTACTCACCTATGGGTAATGGTGGTGCCGGTGGTTCAGGCTTGGTTGTCGTTCGATATCTTTCTGGAGCCACTGTTACCTACAATTACGATTCAGCAACCGGAGGTAATGAAAGGTCGTCAGATAGTTACAGCCCAGGTGGTACAGCTCTCTCTTTACCAACTCCAACAAAAACCAATTTCAGTTTTCAAGGTTGGTACAGCGATGCTGCAAAAACTCAATTTATTGGTAATGGTGGGGCATCCTATACGCCAACCCAAAGTTTGACTTTGTACGCAAAATGGGGTGGAACTGGCGCAATAGCAATGCCGTCAGGAACAACAAGTGGATTTAATACTTCAACTTTTGTTTCTGTATCAACTTCAGGTGTTACTCCAGCATTAAGTGGATTTACTGCTTCAACATATAAAGTTGCCGTTTCCACAACCAGCGGATACGTGAAGCTCGGAAATGTCCCAAATTCATTAAGCGTTGTTGGTGGATCTGGAAATGCTACGAGTAATTCACGTTCAGACTTTGTTTTTACAACAACGTCACTTACTGATTTAAATACTGCTTTAAGCACACTTCAGTTTCGAGGAGCCGATGCTGGAAACTCCACCATCACCGTTGAAGTAACCGACTCAACTGGAAATGCTTGGGTCACCGGAACCGGTGCTAACAATCACTTTTACGAGGTTGTAACCCCTGGCTCTGCAATTACTTGGGCAAATGCAAAGATAGCCGCCGAATCAAGGTCTGTAACTTCGAGTTCGGGTGCATCTTGTACAGGATATCTGGTCACTATAACTAGTGCCGAGGAACAGGCTTACGTTTATGGCCGAGTCTCAGCAAATTCTTGGATTGGGGCTTCTGATGACTACAACTACATAGTCACTAGTCCAACAAATTCTGCGAAAATTTATGCTGATCAAACTAGTGCAGAAGGAAAATGGTACTGGGTGACTGGGCCAGAGGCTGGCACGCAATTTCTAACTGCAAATAACAGAGCTAGCTCATTTTCAAGTAGATATAACAACTTTGCTTCTGGTGAACCGAATAATTCAAGTGGTGAGCACTATGGTCAGATGTATTCAAACAACGGATTTTGGAATGACTTAAGAGCTGATCACACGCAGACTACATACATTGTTGAATACGGAGACCCAACTTGCACCCCTGCTGTAGCTGTCACAAATTCAATGACAGCACAAGTTGTTGGATCAGCTCTCACGCCGACTTTTGCTACTGCAACATCAACAAACGACGGGTTCACAGTTCAGATTTCTAATTATGACAACGCATTTACCTGGAGCGCTTCGGTAACAAATGGAGGAACCGCAACGATCAACTCTTCAGGATTAGTGACCGTTACAGGAGTTGCTCCATACACTTCTTCAACTGTGACGATTAATACTTCGAGAACAAACTACACAAGCGGTAGCGCTAGCACGTCTAAAACATCGGCTCTTAATAAGCCATCAGTTCCTCGCAATGTAACTACATCAGTCTCTGGGACAACTGCAACAATTTCCTGGTTAGCTCCAACTAGCAGTGGCGGCTCTGCAATATCAAAATATATTGCTTATGCGCAGCGCGGGAACGATGCACCATTTAGCTGCAATGTAACAACAGGATCTATGGATTCTTGTGAAATAACAGGATTAACGGCTGGGGACCTGTACTCAGTAACAGTTGTTGCAGAAAATACGGCTGTAGGCGGTTTTTCGAAACAGACTTCAGATTCGAGTTCGCCCGTCAAATTCCCTGTTCCAGTGAAGGCTACAGTCACGGGAACAATTCCAAGTCGAATTACACCAACGGTTCCGACAAAGTTTGTTGGAAATATTTCAGATGCGACGAAAGAAACTTTGAAATCTGCTGGAGTTGTTTCCCCACCTGCAGGTGCCCCAGCTG
Organism: uncultured Bifidobacterium sp.; assembly: GCA_964456135.1. Taxonomy (GTDB): domain Bacteria; phylum Actinomycetota; class Actinomycetes; order S36-B12; family UBA5976; genus UBA5976. The sequence goes on along the minus strand of CAYVZD010000060.1, from coordinate 593 downwards.
TTGCGTTAGAGGCAAATTTATCGAGTTCTCTTTATGCCACAGCAACAAGCTTCACCGCGTCTGAAACAGTCACATCCGGTTCGGAAATCGTTTTGGAAGTAGTTCCTCCATCGAATACCCCAGTCGGAACAGTATTTCGCGGGTACTTAGAGCTAACCGATGGAACACTTGTTGATCTTGGAAACTTCACGCTAACGGCCAATCATATTTCGCAAGGTGCTGGTCCTGATGGTTTCACGATTGTGCCCATTGGAAATTACAAAGTCTACTTATATGTTGGCGATCGAATTCAACAAGCTGGTTTCCAAGAAGTATTTGGCACATTCAGTTCTAATTCAACGTTACAAGTTCAACCCGCGCTTTTCTTTGGTAACGCTGTTAACAAATCACCTGGACAAGTTGAAGTCACCTACGACTTAAATGTTCAAGCTGGTCCAAATGGTGTTCCGCAGTTAGCAAATCCGCTAGCTCCTGCGCCGACACCTACTACCAGCACAACTCCAACACCGACTCCATCGCCAACGCGCACAACAGCTTCACCAACTCCATCCCCGGAACCGACTACTGAAGCGCCAACTCCAGAGCCAACCCCT
>CAYVZD010000059.1:0-3586 GCA_964456135.1 uncultured Bifidobacterium sp. | reverse complement strand
CTTGGGATCCAGGCGAGCCTGAAAAGTTTTACCCAACAGGTAAGCGCAACTACGCACGCGTAGTAACTTCTGACGACTTCCAGGGAACAGCAGCTGCTCAGTTCCTAAAGGCAGAGCGTGGAGTTACCAAGTGTGCTGTTATCAACGACAACCAGACCTACGGTCAAGGTGTAGCAACAGCTGTTAAGGCTGAACTTGCAAACCAAGGCGTAGAAGTTGTAGTTGACGAAGCTTGGGATGCAAAGCAACCTAACTACACTGCTTTGATGCAGAAGGTTAAGGCTGCTGGTGCAGACTGCTTGTACTTCGCTGGTATCTATGACAACAACGGTGGACAGTTAGTTAAGGACGCAGTTGCTGTTCTTGGCACTCCTGCTGAATTCGTCATGATGGCTCCAGACGGCTTCACTGGTTACCCTGATCTACAGCAGTTACCAGAAGCTGAAGGCTTACTACTTTCATTCACCGGTCTATCACAGGACGGCATTCTTGCCGCTGGTGGTAAGGCTGCTGAATTCGTAGCTGCCTACGAAGCCAAGTACGGTGCAAAGCCAGTTGGCTCATTCTCAATCTACGGTGGAGCTGCATTGCAGGTTATCCTTGCCGCAATTGAGAAGTCAGATGGTACTCGCGCTGGCGTAACCAATGCTGTATTCAGCGGTGAAGGTATCACCATTTCTGCTGCTGACTCAGTAACAGGTGCTGAAATCAAGATTGATCCTGCATCAGGTGACGTTGTCTCTAAGACAATCACCATTCAGATCATGACTGGTGGCGCTGAAACCGACCTAATGCCTTGGGAAATCAAGTAATTAGAGTCTGAGAAATCAGTACACAACTGGGTGGGATTGGGTAACCAATCCCACCCAGTTATCTAAATAAACGAATTAGTTCAAAATTAAATAAAACGGATCCAGAAATGTATCCAAATAAATTTTCGCTAGGCCTTACTTTTTTTGTGCTCTAGCCACTAGATTTATCTCACAACAACTCTTACCGGGGAGACGCTACACATGACAGTGACAACAGCGGCAAAGTCGCGTGCCACATTCAGTCTCAGCAAAATTCTCTTCAGAGCCTCACTAGCATTCATCATTGCTGGCGTGCTCTGGTGGCTGGGCCTGAACTTCGTTAATGATCCTGCACAGTTTGCAACGATTGCTGTATTCGGACTTAATAACGGTGCACTCTATGCATTAATTGCATTGGGTTACACCCTCGTATACGGCATTATCGAGTTGATCAACTTCGCTCATGGTGATTTGTTCATGCTCTCTGCCGTATTTAGTACTTTCATGTTGGTTGACATACTTAACGTGACAGGACAATCAACAGTTAACTACTTCTGGGTCATTGTCGTGCTTTTCATGTCAATGATTTTCGGTGCGGTAATTAACGTAACAATTGAACGCTTGGCATACCGCAGATTACGAAATGCACCAAAACTTGCTCCACTGATTACTGCAGTTGGTGTTTCGTTCATTCTGCAGTTCATTGGTTTGCAGTGGAATGGCTCGGCGCCACGTAACTTCACAACTGTTATCCCTGACACGACTTATGTTGTTGCAGGCGTGCAAATCCGTATCGAAACGATCCTGATTTATGCGGTCACGATTCCACTTTTGATCGCTTTAGCAACCTTGGTGAATAAGACTCGCCAAGGCCGCGCAATGCGTGCAACAGCTCAAGATAAAGATGCATCTCGGTTGATGGGTATTAACGTCGATAAGACGATTTCTTACACCTTCGCACTTGGTGGTGCAATGGCTGGTGCAGCTGGCCTTATGTATGCCCAAACAGTAGGTAGCGTTTCTTACAACCTTGGTTACCAGTTAGGTCTGATTGCGTTCACTTCTGCAGTACTTGGCGGAATTGGAAATCTTTATGGCGCAGTTCTTGGTGGAGTTTTAATCGGACTTATCCAGGGCTTTAACGATGGTTTGCCAATTGGTCCAGGTCAAAAATGGTCACAGAGTATGGTGTTCACCATTTTGATTCTGCTAATGGTTTATCGTCCAGCCGGCTTACTCGGTGTATCAGCGAAAGAGAAGGTCTAACATGGCGACACTTTCACCAGAAGAATTAGCGTACCGAAAGTCCAATCGCAAGTGGTCAATCTCTATGGCCTCAGTCGTCTTGGCAATTTTTGCGCTGTTTAATTTCGTACTACCAGGAGCAAGTCCAGAAGTTAGAACTTTCTTCAATAACTGGTTATCACTTAACACACTTGGTGAAGCAGCAGTGTTCGTACTGATGGCACTGGGGCTAAACATTGTGGTTGGTTACGCCGGCCTTTTGGACTTAGGTTATGTGGCTTTCTGGGCATTAGGTGGCTATGTAGCTGGCTGGTTAATGTCTGGTTTCTGGTTCAACCTAGAGATCAACGTGTTTGGTTCATCGCCTGCAGGACTTCCTGAAGGTATTCACTTGAACTTCCTTTTAGTTTTATTAGCAGCAGGTGCATTCACAGCTGTTTGGGGTCTGATTATCGGTGCTCCAACACTTCGCCTAAAGAGTGACTACATTGCGCTAGTAACACTTGGTTTCGGTGAAATCATTCCGCAGGTTTTCTTAAACGGTGAAAACATTGGTGGCATTAACTTCACTAACGGAACAAAGGGTATTACCCCAATCGACAACATCAAGTTTGGAAGTTGGGAACTTGGTCCATTCGACTTGGCACCTAAGTTCTTAATCTATGCAGCATTAGCTGGCGCGATGATTTTCCTCTCATTGCGCTTACGTGATGGTCGCTTAGGCCGTGCCTGGCTTGCAATTCGTGAAGACGAATTGGCCGCAAGCATGATGGGTGTTCCACTTATGCGCACCAAACTTGCTTCCTACTTCGTAGGTGCGATCGCTGGTGGTGTTGGTGGTGCTGCTTTCGCAACTCTGATCAACGGTGTATTCGCCGAACGCTTTAACTTCGCAATCTCGATCATTATCTTGGCCATGGTGGTACTTGGCGGTATGGGTAACGTCTGGGGCGTGACTATTGGCGCAATCATCCTGTCGTGGATTAACTCGACTGGTTTGGTTCAATTCGGTCGGGTATTCAACGAGGCAGCTGGAACTAACATCAACTTCCCGTCCTACAACTTCCTAGTATTCGGTTTGTTGTTAGTACTGATGATGCTCTTCCGCCGTGAAGGCTTTATTCCAGAAGCACGCACTCGCATGATCATGCACGAAGAGGATCTAGAAGAAGCCGAATTCGTGGCACATGACGGTGGTTCAAAGAAGAGAGGTAAGCACTAATGGCTCTAACAGGAAAACCAATTCTTGATGCCAAAAACATCAGCGTTGTTTTCGGTGGCTTAGTAGCCGTTAACGATGTCTCTTTCACCATCCCAGAAGGTTCGATTGTAAGTTTGATTGGTCCAAATGGTGCTGGTAAGACCACATTCTTTAATGTGCTAACCGGTCTTTATGACTCAACGAGCGGCTCTGTTTTCTTTGATGGAAAAGACATCACTGGAAACGCTCCGCACAAAATCGCCGCTGGCGGTATGGCTCGTACTTTCCAGAACATTCGCTTATTCGGTCTGATGACTGCACAAGAAAATGTCATGGTTGCGATGCACTC
>CAYVZD010000058.1:1860-3599 GCA_964456135.1 uncultured Bifidobacterium sp. | reverse complement strand
GAAAATTACCCGGCACTAGCTGAAGCTTTAACAGTCAAAGTCATACATGTTGCAGAGCGCGATACCCAAGTAACTGACAAACCAAAGCGAATAAATGAGTTTGTGAACACTTGGAGTATTGCTGGATTCCATGAAGAGGGTATTGCACCAGCTGAACTTGGTTGGGGTACACATGAAAAAACACTTCCCCGCAATGGATATGAACATGAATCTGGACCAAAAAATCAAATCTGTTTGGCCCAACCAGGCGCCCAAACTTGGGTTCGCTCTTGGGTTCCTAATTATGAAATCAACGGAATGGTTATTCGTCACGGCGAAGCATTCACAATTGCTGACCACTTAACTACTTACAACGAAGATGGCTCAGCTCGTTATCGTCCAACCGTTCATTACGCGTACTGCCCTTCAGATTCTGCGATCGCCTCGATGCGCGAACTAATTGCGCGTAACTGGGTACTGCAAGATAACTTACGCATCATGAATGATGAGATCATAGATGGCGACGATCGCCTCGGCGTACTTTTAATGGGCCATCCATACAAGTCTTGGTGGACAGGATCACTGCTTAGCATTCACGATGCTCGAAAACTTGCACCGGGACAAAGTGCCACCACACTTCAAGTTGGTGCCAGTATTCTCGGCGCCGTTGCTTGGATGGTAAAGAACCCTCAAGAAGGCATCAATGTTCCTGATGATTTACCTTGGCGTGAAGTTATGGCAGTCGCTGACGACTACTTGGGTGAACATTGGAGCGGCGCTGCTGACTGGACTCCAGTCAAGAACCGAGATGATGTATTCGAAGGTTGGAGCGATCATAAATATGACGAATCTGATCCATGGCAGTTTAACAATTTCTTAGTTCTGTAAACCTCAACTAAAAACGGGTGTGGCATTTGGCTACACCCGTTTTTAGTTTTCTAGCGCAGAGTTCCTGAATTCGCCACTACCTGATTTGGGCAGCTTGCCAAAATCCTAAACATGGCTTCGTACTCCGCTTGAGTAACCCAAAGTTGATATGCAGATTTAACTGCTACTTGTCGAGCGATGAAAGCGCATCGGATCTGCTTATTTGGTGGTAACCAAGAAGCGGCATCTGAGTCAGATTTTTGTCGATTCGCATCTCTAGAAGTGGCCACCAAATTAAGTGGATCGTTGGCAAATTCTTTGCGAGTTTGGGAATTCCACTGCTGAGCGCCTTTTTGCCAAGCATCGGAAAGTGAAACTATGTGATCGATTTCAATTGAACTTCCACTAGATGATTTAACAAAGAAAAATTGCGTATCCGTGTAAGGATCATAAAAATCGCCAGATTCAACTACACAGTCACCGATTCCAGGTCGATAAGTAATGTTTGTTAAGTCGCGCTGCAAAATATCATTACGAGTGTCACACCCATTTCGATCAATATCGAGCCAAGCACTTCCGAACAATTCACGTTCGTATCCTGTCTTAGGTGCTCTACCTTTGATTGCAAGTTGGCTTAACTGAACTAAAACCGCTGAGGAATCATTGCTGACTTGCGGTGTAGGTGTTGTGGGCGAAGGCTTGATCGAAGGGGTGATCGAAATTGAATTCTGTGGTTGAGCAGTTTGACTTAGTTCTGGAGTGGAATCGATTGATTCATTCGAAGTAGTCGGTGCGCAAAATCCGATTAGAGCAACGACTGCCAAAATTGGCCAGAATGATTTCCGCACTTATTTAATGTATCGACTAATGCAGACAGTCATCTTGTATCCTTA
>CAYVZD010000058.1:0-1760 GCA_964456135.1 uncultured Bifidobacterium sp. | reverse complement strand
CAACATGTGAAGTAGATTAATTTCATGACTACTCCACACATTGGTGCCAACAAGGGCGATATCGCAGAAACAATATTGCTACCCGGAGATCCGCTTCGTGCACAATGGATCGCTGAAAACTTTTTTGAAAATCCAGTTAAATACAACACTGTTCGAAACATGTTTGGTTTCACCGGAACCTACAAAGGAAATCGGGTTTCAGTACAAGGCACCGGTATGGGTGTACCGTCACTGTCTATATATGTAACTGAGTTGTTTAAAGATTTCGACGTGCAAACTGCAATCCGCGTTGGAACCTGTGGTGCTGTTGGCCCATTGAAGTTACGCGATGTCGTAATTGCGATGGCTGCCTCGACTGATTCTGGCGTAAACCGCCGAGCCACTGGTGGCTTAGATTTTGCCCCAGCGGCTAACTACGAACTACTCGAAGCTGCCGTAAATGCTGCCCGAAATAAAAAAGTTTCCTACCATGTTGGTGGAATTGCCACGATGGATGTTTTTTACGATGACAGCAATGCGCTTGACGTACTTGAAAATTTAGGCGTTTATGCAGTTGAGATGGAAACTTCTGGTCTTTACACAATTGCGGCAAAGTATCGTCGTAGAGCACTAACGATCTGTACGGTTAGTGATCTTATCCGCACACATGAACAAACTTCGCCAGCCGAACGTGAAACTGGTTTTCGTGCGATGGTCGAAGTTGCCCTTGATGCAGCGTTTGCTTAACGGTTAACGAATTGCTGGAAGTCAGCTAAGTTTCCATTAAATACATTTAAGTCGGTTGTTTTAGAAGGAACTGCGGATACTTTTCCATCTGCAGTGAATTGCCAAATAACCCACTTACCTGGCCAAATTGATGCATCGCCGGGATCAGTTCCTAAACCTGGCCCCCACTTTGCTAGCCAAAGCGGATACTCACTAAAGTCGGCAACATTTGCACCAATAATTCGTTTAATGAATGTTCCGTTCATATAAACCATTGGAGTTCGACCGGTAAGACGTTTTACTTCTTTTAGAAAAATATCTGTCCACCTGGATAACTGTTCGTGGGTCCAGCCACATGGAAGTTCTTCCATATCTAAAGTCAGAGGCAAGTCACCAACTTTTGCACCATTTGCCTGTCGAACTGCTCTAGCGGCTTGAAGTTTGGCATCTTTAGTTAAATCTTTGCTCATGTTCCCGGGTAAGGCATAGTGATACCCACCAACAATTAAACCTTGAGCCTTAGCTGCTTTTCGATCGATTGGATACCACTTTTTAGCAAGTGCGTTTCCTTTATCTCCACCATCTGAGGATTTAATGATTACAAAAGTTACGCCATATTTTTCTTTAACTTTTTTAAAGTCGATAGCTTTATTGTTCGGATGATTCCACCGGGATACATCAATTCCTTTAACAACTTCTCCGAAACCTTGCTCGGTCCAACTAGCCGCATTTGGTGGACGAACTGCCGCTGGACCCTTTGGATAACTGCAAGATTTGTAGGCAGAACTTAATCCCGAATTCAAATTTGCAAATGTAGATTCGGCTGTAGCGGATGCAGGCAGAATAAGCGAAAACGAGATTGCTACACCTAAGAAAATTGTGAAAAATTTGCGCGAAAACATTAATTACAACTTACTCAAAGTCTGGAGCTAAACGTCTTTTAAACTCACTTGATTATGCTCCCCCGGTTGGACTCGAACCAACAACCACTCGATTAACAGTCGAGTGCTCTGCCAATTGAGCTACAGGGGATTGGCTCACCAATACTAACAAAG
>CAYVZD010000057.1:0-3655 GCA_964456135.1 uncultured Bifidobacterium sp. | reverse complement strand
TCTACTTCGTCTAAGTCGTAACCTTCTTTAAAACGTGAAGTGGTGAACTGTTTGTTCCGCACATCTTCAGGCGTAACTGCCATTTTGAAGACCCTTCCGATTAGGTTTTCTGTTGGGGATAGCCCCTCTTCGCCTTACTAGATTAGGCGGAAACTACGATTTTTGGAAACTCGTGCCAAATTCAATGGTTACTAAAGGCTTAGAAATACGTTACGCAAGATAGAAACCCCGAAAATCAAGATTAGAAAACCCAGATCGAGTGAAATTGAGCCAAGGCGTAATGGTGGCACAACTCTGCGAAGTGCATTTAATGGTGGATCAGTCAACGAGTACAGAGTTTCAGCAAGCACTAAAACTAATCCACGTGGTCGCCAATCGCGAGCGAACATAGTGATGTAGTCAAAAACTAAACGCAAAATCAAAACCAGAATATAAATGTCAAGTAATGATGCGATAAGTGATGTAATTGCCGACATAATCGACTACTTAATTAACTTTGGTTGAAGAATGGATCTTCACGAAGTTGTGCACGAGCAGCAGCGCCGATGTCGACGTTTGCTGGTGACAAAAGGAATACCCCTTTGGCTACGCGCTCGATACTTCCATGTAGCCCGAATGCCAAACCAGCCGAAAAATCGACAATGCGACGAGCGTCTGCATCGTCCATGTCGCCTAAATTCATAATCACTGGAGTGCCATTGCGAAACTCTTCACCAATTCGACGAGCGTCGTTATATGTGCGTGGGTGCAAAGTTGTAATGCGGTAAAGGTCGTTTGCTGGAGCCACCGGACGTGCAACTGGAGTTTGGTTAACTTGCGCTGCGTAGGAATTTACTGGAGCGGCTACTGAAGTTGGAGCAACTGAACGAAGTGGAGCCTGTGTGTACTGCTCTTCGTATTCAACATATTCTTCAACTGCGTCATAACTTTGGTTATATTGATCGCCGTCAACTAGGCCTAGATACTCGGCCATTTTGCGCATTGCGTTCGGCATTAGTTACTCCTTGGGGAAAGCCTTCTTAAAACTTACCCGTTAACTTGCCGATGACCGAGGATAGACGAGCCAATTCGAAGGTGTGTCGCGCCATGATTTATTGCTTCAACATAGTCACCGCTCATCCCTGCTGAAATCCATATCGCAGTTGGATATTCGCGCACAAGATTTGCCGAAATATCTGCCAACTTTGCAAATGCTGGATTCGGATCTTCGCCCAGTGGCGCTACTCCCATCACACCCAGAAGAGCTAAACCAGGTGTCGAGGTAATTTCATGTGCAAGTTGCGGTACATCTTTTGGGTTTGCTCCCCCACGCTCATCTCGGGGATCTGGATCAAGATTCACTTGAATCAAACAACCAAGTGGTGAAGTGCGATTGGTCACGGCTTTAGCCAGCGCAGTAATTAATTCTGGTCGATCAACACTGTGAACTACATCCGCCCAATTAGCTACTGACTTAGCTTTATTAGTTTGTAATTGTCCAATTGCATGCCAAGTTAGCTTTGCGTGGACTTCACCATGCTTACCTTTGGCTTCTTGATCTCGATTTTCACCTACGTTGGTGACACCAAGTTCAGCAAGTAAATCAACATCACTAGCTGGCCAAGTTTTAGTCACCACAATTAAGGTGACTTCGGCAGGATCCCGGTTTGCGGCGATACAGGCGTTGGCCAAATCTGCTTTTACTTCAGCAAGATTTTGCGCCAACTCAGTGCGACGATCCATATATACCTTTGACCTCGTGATACTTCAGCTTCTAGTTAATCATCGCAACTAAGCCACCGCGACCGGTCGGCCCGCCATTAGCTCTGCGAAAACTAAACAAGTTCTTATCTTCAAAATTGCAGCCAGGGATTTGGGTAATACTAAAACCAAGTTCAACAAGTTTGGATTTAACACCGTTGGCTAAAGACAAATGTGTTTGATCAAATATTGCACTTGGCATCGCATCAGAAAAAAGTGCAACCCGCTCGGGACCAACTTCGTAGCAAGAACCACAGATTGATGGCCCGATTACTGCTGTCGAATTACTTGGAACGCCGCCATACTTAACAAAACTGTTAGTCAGCACATTCATTAAATTTGCCAGCACACCTTTCCAGCCAGCATGTCCAACTGCAATCACCAGGTTGTTTGGATCAACTAAAGCAAACGGAACACAATCTGCAGATAGCGCCACAATGCCATGACGACGTTCAGTTGTTACCAATCCATCGCCAGGTGGTGCCTGACCGGGCTTGTCGGCAAAATGCACTGTTGTCCCATGATTTGCATTTAGCCAGGTGAGTTGCTGCGCCCCAACTAATTTTTGAACGCGGGAAAAATTTTGCGCTACGTCAGTTGGATTGTCGCCGACGTAACTACCTAAATTGAGTGACTCGTATGGACACACACTGACTCCACCATGGCGACTCAGTGCAACCACACTGATTGGCCCTAAATCAATTCGGGCGTATTCGCTCACGTGGTGTGACTAACGAAGGAAGTCTGGAATATCCAAGTCGTCTTCGGAGCCATCAGTATTTTTTGTCTCATCAAATACGTCACCGGCAACAGGTGAGCTACCAAAAAGGCTCTGGAAGTTATCGTCGTCGTCATCAGCTGAACTTGTAAAGGCATTTTCGCGGGCTGGCGCACTAGCCACCGGAATACTTGGTGCCTCACCTTCTTTTGCTAATCCAACTGCAGTTGCAGCGGCGATCGGCGTATCTTCAAGAACTCTTTTGGCCATTGGCGAAGTAGTTTTAGTTGAAGGTGGAGCGCCGCCATCAAATCCAGCAGCAATCACCGTAACTTTAACTTGGTCACCTTGAGTGTCATCAATGACTGCACCAAAAATAATTAAGGCGTCTGGATGAACTGCGCCCTGCACCATTCGAGCAGCTTCATTTATTTCAAAGAGGCCAAGATCGCTGCCACCTGAAACAGACATCAATACACCGCGTGCACCTTCGATACTGGCTTCAAGTAGCGGGCTAGAAATAGCTTGACGGGCGGCTTCGATTGCCCGATCTGAACCTCGCGCTGAGCCAATACCCATGAGTGCAGAGCCAGCATCTTTCATAACTGAGCGCACGTCTGCATAGTCCAAGTTAATTAAGCCTGGGGTTGTGATTAAGTCAGTGATTCCACTAACACCCTGAAGTAGGACTGAATCGGCATGACGGAATGCATCAATCACACTTATTCCATTGTCAGCAAGTTCAAGTAACCGATCGTTTGGAATGACGATTAAGGTGTCTACTTCGCTACGCAGTGCCTCGACACCTTCGTCAGCTTGTGACATACGGCGTTTACCTTCGAAACTAAACGGACGAGTTACTACACCAATGGTTAGCGCGCCTAATTCACGTGCAATCCGGGCAACTATTGGTGCACCGCCGGTGCCAGTTCCGCCACCTTCGCCAGCGGTGACAAAAACCATGTCAGCGCCACGTAAAACTTCTTCGATTTCTTCGCGATGATCTTCGGCAGCTTTGCGACCAACTTCTGGATCTGCACCTGCACCTAAACCGCGAGTCGTATCGCGACCAATATCTAATTTCACATCTGCGTCACTCATTAACAACGCTTGTGCGTCTGTGTTAATTGCGACGAATTCAACACCTTTAAGACCTTGTTCAATCATGCGATTGATTGCGTTAACGCCACCGCCGCC
>CAYVZD010000056.1:0-3731 GCA_964456135.1 uncultured Bifidobacterium sp. | reverse complement strand
CCGACTACGCCACTCATGAAATTATGTTTCGCTTAGTAGCGACCAGAATTACGTTGCATTTCATCAATTTTTGGTTTGAGATCAGCAAGGTAAATTCCACAAGCAATTAAGCCAATAATTCCAGTTAATCCCCAGGCGCCAAATACTAGATGTGCTGCGACGCTACCAACAATGATTGCTAACCAAGCATTTTTAGTTAGTCGATTCAAGAATGGAAATGCTTCAGCTGGCCGTCTTGGCACATCAACTAGCGCCAAAACTTTCACGCCTAGGGCAATCCACCCGGCAATTTCCCAAATGAATCCGGAAAACATTAGCCAGCAGTCTCTATCTGAATATCAGATAGTTCACCTTTGAATTCGCCACGTAGTGAGAAGGTTGCTTCTTCGCCTGAACCTTCAACATCGACAATCACAATTTCGCCTGGCTTGAGGTCACCGAAAAGCATCTTTTCGCTTAATGGATCTTCAATTTCACGCTGAATTGTTCGACGTAGTGGACGAGCACCAAGAACTGGGTCATAGCCCTTCTTTGCTAGTAACTGCTTTGCCGCAGTTGTTAGCTCGATAGCCATGTCCTTATCCTTCAAGCGAGCGTCAAGACGATCGATCATCAAATCTACGATTTGGACAATTTCTTCTTGGCTCAACTGGTGGAAGACCACAATGTCATCAATACGGTTTAGGAATTCTGGACGGAAGTGCGTCTTTAATTCGTCCTGAACCTTAGCCTTCATCCGATCGTATGAAGTTGTGGTGTCTGAACCATCAGCGAAACCAAGGCTGACACCCTTTGCAATGTCACGAGTTCCAAGGTTGGTGGTCATGATGATTACGGTGTTCTTGAAATCAACAACGCGACCTTGGGCATCAGTTAAGCGACCATCTTCAAGAATTTGAAGTAGTGAGTTAAAGATGTCTGGGTGTGCTTTTTCAACTTCATCGAAAAGTACAACGCTAAATGGCTTGCGACGTACTTTCTCAGTTAGCTGACCGCCTTCTTCGTAACCAACGAATCCTGGAGGTGAACCAAATAGACGAGAAACTGTGTGCTTTTCTGAGTATTCAGACATATCCAACTGAATTAATGAATCTTCATCACCAAATAAGAATTCAGCAAGAGTCTTAGAAAGTTCAGTCTTACCAACACCTGATGGACCAGCGAAAATGAATGATCCACCTGGTCGCTTTGGATCTTTAAGACCAGCACGGGTACGACGAATTGCTTGCGATAGTGCCTTGATCGCTTGTTGCTGACCAATAACTCGCTTGTGAAGTTCGTCTTCCATCTTTAGCAGACGCTGTGATTCTTCTTCAGTTAACTTGAAGACTGGAATACCAGTTGAAGCAGCTAACACTTCAGCAATTAAGTCATCGTTAACTTCAGCTACTACGTCTAGGTCGCCGGCTTTCCATTCCTTTTCGCGTTGAGCGCGAGCAGCGATTAAGTTCTTTTCATCATCACGAAGTGATGCTGCACGTTCGAAATCTTGACCATCGATTGCAGATTCTTTTTCTCGACGTACGTTAGCGATCTTGTCATCGAATTCACGCAAGTCTGGTGGTGCAGTCATACGGCGAATCCGAAGGCGAGCACCGGCTTCGTCAATTAAGTCAATTGCCTTATCTGGCAAGAAACGATCACTGATGTAACGGTCAGCTAATGTAGCTGCATTTACTAGCGCACCATCGGTGATGGTGACACGGTGGTGATTTTCATAGCGATCGCGAAGACCTTTAAGAATTTCAATAGTGTGCGCAATTGAAGGTTCGGCAACCTGGATTGGTTGGAATCGGCGTTCAAGCGCAGCATCTTTTTCAATGTACTTACGGTACTCATCAAGCGTGGTGGCACCGATTGTTTGTAGTTCACCGCGAGCCAACATTGGCTTCAAAATGCTAGCTGCATCGATTGCACCTTCTGCGGCACCGGCGCCAACTAGGGTGTGCATTTCATCAATAAAGATGATGATGTCACCGCGAGTTTTAATTTCTTTAAGTACTTTCTTTAACCGCTCTTCGAAGTCACCACGGTAACGAGAACCAGCAACTAATGCGCCAAGATCAAGTGAATAAATCTGCTTATCTTTAAGAGTTTCTGGAACGTCACCCTTAACTACATTTTGCGCAAGACCTTCAACAACAGCAGTCTTACCCACACCTGGTTCACCTATTAATACTGGGTTGTTCTTGGTCCGGCGAGAAAGAACCTGCATTACGCGTTCGATTTCTTTTTCACGACCAATAACTGGATCAAGGTGTCCTTCACGAGCAGCTTGAGTTAAGTTGCGACCAAATTGATCAAGTACAAGAGAAGTTGATGGAGTTCCTTCAGCAGGTCCACCAGCTACTTGTGGTTCTTTACCTTGGTAGCCAGAAAGTAATTGAATAACTTGTTGACGAACCCGATTTAAGTCAGCACCAAGTTTTACTAATACCTGGGCAGCTACGCCTTCGCCTTCGCGGATTAAACCAAGCAAAATGTGTTCGGTGCCGATGTAGTTGTGGCCTAGTTGAAGCGCTTCACGTAATGAAAGTTCAAGAACTTTCTTGGCACGTGGCGTAAATGGAATGTGACCGCTAGGTGCTTGTTGACCTTGGCCAATAATTTCTTCGACTTGGGCGCGAACAGCCTCAAGTGAAATTTCAAGTGATTCGAGCGACTTTGCCGCGACACCTTCACCTTCGTGAATAAGGCCAAGCAGAATGTGTTCGGTGCCGATGTAGTTATGGTTGAGCATGCGTGCCTCTTCTTGGGCAAGCACTACTACACGTCGGGCTCGGTCGGTAAACCTTTCGAACATCAAAAACTCCTTGAATGTCGCTTTTTCTTAGCCTAGAGCCAGTTACTGAAACCGGCTTGTCGGTTAGTTATTTCAACTGAATATAAGCGCTAACTGTTCCCAAAAATCGGGGTTTTTGACGATTGGCCTACGCGTTAGGCGAACTAGAAAACCTTTAACATTCTGGTATTTCCAAGCGTATTTGGCTTAACACGTTCGAGGTCCAAAAACTCTGCCACACCCTCATCGCCAGATAACAACAGTTGCGCATACGTAGACGAATCAACAGGTGCTTCAGCTATTTCATTAAAGCCATAGCGTTTAAAAAAGTCAGTTTCAAAAGTCAGACAGAACAAGCGCTTAATGCCAAGTTCTTTTGCTTTATCTTCAAGCATTAACAAAATCTTGCCGCCAATACCTTTGCCTTTGTGTTCTGGTAAAACTGCAATGGTTCGAACTTCGCCTAAGTCTTCCCACATAACGTGCAAGGCGCCACAACCAACTATTTGTCCATCAATTTCGGCCACTGCAAATTCTTGAACATCTTCGTAAAGCGTGACTGTGTTTTTTGAAAGTAGTCGGCCACCTGGCGCATAAAGATCGACTAAATCACGAACGGCGCGCACATCAGTAGTGCGAGCCGCGCGGATAATGATTTCGGACAACTTAACTTTCTGGTTTAACTAGTGGAAACAATATTGTTTCGCGAATGTTTAAACCAGTCAAAGTCATTAAGAGGCGATCGATACCCATACCAACTCCACCGCTTGGAGGCATGCCATACTCAAGAGCACGTAAGAAATCTTCATCTAGTTGCATTGCCTCAGCGTCGCCGCCCTCTTTAAGGGCAGACTGCGCAACTAATCGCTCGCGTTGAATAACTGGATCAATTAGTTCTGAATAGCCAGTTCCAGCTTCATAGCCATCTATATAGAGATCCCATTTTTCA
>CAYVZD010000055.1:0-3927 GCA_964456135.1 uncultured Bifidobacterium sp. | reverse complement strand
GCCATGGCAATTGGAATCTTGTTGATTTTGATTGCGATTATTTTGGTTCGCGAAATGACTTCGATGTTAATTGGTGAGTCTGCGTTGCCAGAAGAAATTGATGCGGTGGAAAGCGCACTTATGGCTGCCCCGATTGTAAGTCACCTGATACACATGAGAACTCTGCATGTTGGACCAGATGAACTTTTAGTTGCTGCAAAGATCGGAATAAGCCCCGAAAGCTCGGCAGACGAGATCGTTAAAGGAATCGATCAGGCTGAGCAATTACTTAGATCCGCGGTGCCCACCGCTAAATATGTATTTTTAGAGCCTGACTTTAAGCGCTAACCAAGACGATTACGTTTTCGAGTAAATACTTCTGTCAGCCATACTGATAAATGGGTGAATGTTGCCGTATGGCACAATTAGAGAGTTGCAATTTGCGAAGCCTCGTTAATGTGCAAGATTTTTAGTTATTTTTACGAGGAGTAATAAATGGCACTTGGCCCCAATGATTACAAAGTTGCTGACTTAACTTTGGCAGAATTTGGTCGAAATGAAATTCGACTAGCTGAAAATGAAATGCCAGGTTTAATGGCTATGCGTGCTGAGTTTGGTGAAAGTAAACCATTAAAGGGTGCTCGCATAATGGGCTCACTGCATATGACAATTCAGACTGCGGTTTTAATTGAAACTTTGGTCGAACTTGGGGCCGATGTGCGCTGGGTTTCTTGCAATATTTTTTCAACACAAGACCACGCAGCGGCTGCAGTAGTAGTTGGACCAAACGGAACAGTTGATAATCCAACTGGTGTGCCGGTATTTGCTTGGAAAGGTGAAACCCTAGAAGAGTATTGGTGGTGCACTGAGCAAGCATTACTTTGGCCAGGACAAACAGGGCCAAACATGATTCTTGATGATGGTGGTGACGCCACCATGCTTGTGCATAAAGGTGCTGAATATGAAGCTGCTGGATATGTGCCAGATCCAGCCGGTGCTGATTCAGAAGAATTTGGTGTTGTGTTAACACTGCTTCAAAAATCACTTGCTGAAGATCCAAAGCGTTGGACAACAGTGGCTTCAGGTATTCAAGGTGTAACCGAAGAGACCACGACTGGCGTGCACCGACTTTACGAAATGCATAAAGACGGAGTTTTAAAATTCCCAGCAATCAACGTCAATGATTCAGTTACAAAAAGTAAGTTTGATAATAAATATGGCACGCGCCATAGTTTGATTGATGGTATTAACCGCGCAACTGACACATTAATTGGCGGCAAAGTTGCCGTGGTTGCTGGTTATGGCGATGTCGGTAAAGGTTCGGCTGAATCACTTCGTGGCCAAGGTGCTCGGGTAATTGTGACCGAAATTGATCCAATTTGTGCGCTACAGGCTGCAATGGATGGTTACCAAGTATTGCCGATTGAAGATGTAATTTCTCAGGCAGATATTTTTATTACGGCGACCGGAAATAAAGATGTAATTACGGTCGAACACATGGCACAAATGAAACATCAAGCAATTGTTGGAAACATTGGCCACTTTGATAATGAAATTGATATTGCAGGACTTGCCCAATTCCCAGGCATTCAACGCCGTAACATCAAACCGCAAGTTGACGAGTGGATATTCCCTGACGGCCATTCAGTAATCATGCTTTCGGAAGGTCGCCTATTGAATCTTGGTAATGCCACCGGACACCCTTCATTTGTAATGAGTAATTCATTTACAAATCAGGTTTTAGCTCAGATTGAACTGTTTACCAAGCGTGAACAGTATGAAACAGGTGTGCATGTTTTGCCTAAGCATTTAGATGAAAAAGTTGCCCGTCTACATTTGGATGCACTTGGCGTTAAATTAACTGAGCTGAGCAAAACTCAAGCAGATTATCTTGGCGTTGATATTGAAGGTCCTTATAAGCCAGATCACTATCGCTACTAGGAAATGAATTGACCCAAGTTCCCGATGGCGCGGCTGCATATGCAGGCGCGCCTTGGTCATTCAACCGAGCTCAAGCTCAAGGCGTTTCATTGGTTACGCCTTGGTGGGGTATGGGCGATGCGGTAATTGCGTTTATTGGAGCTGGCGTAGTAAGCGTAATTACATCAATCATTTTGGTCACTTCAAACATAGATCCAGTTCATGGCTGGGGATTAATTGTTTCAACTAGCTCACCATGGTTGGTGCTCTTGGGTTGGCCTATCTATTCAGCAATAAAAAAAGGAAATGGCCCAAGAATTGATTTAGGTTTACTTGGCACCAAAGCCCACTTACGAATTGGATTTATTGGCGGAATTTTGGCTATATCTATTGGCGGAGCAATTGGTGTTATTCAGCAGCGATTTACTGGGCCAATCACATCAGTTGCTGGCGATTTGGCAGTAAACCAGCAAGGGCTTGTGCTGATTATTTTTCTTCTGATGATCATGTTCGGCGCTCCAATTGTTGAAGAAATTGCATTTAGAGGATTGCTTTTTGGCGCTCTAGCTAAAGCGCAATTTAGTGGAATTACAACGGTTTTTTTAAGTGCTGGAATTTTTTCGTTATTTCATTTTGAATTAAATCGAATTCTGATTTTATTTGCCATTGGATTGGTACTTGGAGAAATTCGGCGCCGCACCGGTTCAACTTTGGCAGCAATTGTCGCCCACTTTGTGGTGAATGCACCAGCTGCCATTGCTATTCTTATTGCTTCTTTGGGCGTAGGCCCAGCATTGAACTAGGCTGGACGACGTGAGCGCCCCAAGAGTTGGTGTTATTGGTGGTGGCCAGCTTGCACGTATGCTTCAACCGGTTGCAATAAATCTTGGAATTGAATTAAAAGTTTTAGCCAAATCAGATGCTGAAAGTGCTGCTCAAGTAATTCCAAATCAAGTAATTGGATCTCATGAAGATTGGGATGTGCTTAGTAAATTTGCCGCAGACTGTGATGTTGTTACTTTCGACCATGAACACGTTCCCCTTGAATTCTTAATTCAACTTCAAGAATCTGGAGTATCAATTCAACCTGGACCGCATGCTTTGAAGTATGCCCAGAATAAGTTAGAAATGCGAAAAAAATTATCTGAAATAGGAATTCCTTGTCCTGTTTGGAAAGAAATTACGGATGATTCTCAAATAGATAATTTTGCAAATGAAGTTGGCTATCCGTTTGTACTTAAGAGTGCTAAAGGTGGGTACGACGGTAAAGGTGTTTGGGTAGTTTCAAATCAAGCTGAAGCCAAAGTTGTATTAAGTGAAATCAAAAACTCTGGCTCTGAAGTTTTGGCTGAACAACTTGTTACATTTACTCGTGAGTTATCCGCACAAGTTGCCAGAAGTCCTCATGGGCAATCTGTTGCATATCCAGTTGTGCAATCTACCCAAACCGATGGAATTTGTCATGAAGTCATCGCGCCATGCCCTGACTTGTCTGATGAAAGAGCCGTGCAGGCTCAAGAGATTGCCCTGCAAATTGCTAAAAAGCTAGATGTCACCGGAATGCTCGCAGTCGAACTATTTGATACTGGTTCACAAATTTTAGTTAATGAGCTGGCTATGCGACCACACAATTCTGGGCATTGGTCGATGGATGGAGCAGTAACTAGTCAATTTGAAAATCATCTGCGCGCAATTTTGGATTGGCCATTGGGTTCACCTGCAGCGAGCGCACCTTTTACTGTAATGGTCAATTTATTGGGTAAAGATGTTGGAAACTTACATGGGGCATTTCGTCATGTGATGGCCAGAGATCCAGCAATAAAAGTTCATTTATATGGAAAAGAAGTTCGGCCGGGAAGAAAAATTGGCCATGTAAATATTTCAGGTGACAATATGGAAGATCTCTTGGCGCGAGCCTGGCACGCCGCTGACTATTTGACTGGAGTCATAGATGAGTGAAGCTAACAAAAGTCAAAATGCTTTGGTTTCGATTGTGATGGGAAGCGATTCTGACTGGGAAATTATGCA
>CAYVZD010000054.1:0-4142 GCA_964456135.1 uncultured Bifidobacterium sp. | reverse complement strand
ACAAACAGTTCACCACTTCACGTTTTAAAGAAGGTTACGACTTAGACGAAGTAGACGACTTCTTAGATGAAATCGAAGAGTCACTATCTGCGTTGACGAAAGAAGTAGCTGACTTACGAGCAACTGCTAAAGGTGAAATCCCATCCTCAATCCGTGAGGAAATCGCCACACTTACAAGCGAAAATAACCGCCTCAAGAATGAACTTGATCAAGCTATCAACTCAGTTGAAACGCTTCGAGCTGAGAATGAATCTTTAGTTTCTGCAGGTGGCGACGATAGTGCCCTTGAAGAACTTCGGGCTAAATTAACTCAATCGCAAAACGAACTTAACGAAGCCAAAGCACAGCTAGCCAACACTTCACGTGGCCAAGAAGACCTATCTGGCGAAATCGCAAGATTAAATGCAGCAGTCGAAGAACTAACTGCAGCAAATGCAAACTTAGCCAAGGAAAACGAAGAATTAAAGCAAGCAGTCCCAGTTATGGATGCTGGCGAAGCCAGTTCTGCATCAGTCCGTATTTTGGAATTAGCCCAACGTACTGCTGATGAAGCTGTTGCTACTGCGCGGATCGAATCTGAAAATCTACGCAATACTGCCAACACCGAGGCTACTCAATTGATGAACCAAACTAAGGCTGAAGTTGAACGCTTAATGCGCGAAACAAATGCCAACATTCACTTGATGACTCGCGAATTTGAAACTCAAAAGGCAAACATGGAACGCAAAGTCGAAGAACTTCGTGCTTACGAACGCGAATACCGTAGCCGACTACGCAGTTACTTAGAGGGCCAGCTTCGTGAACTTGAAGGTAAAAGCCTTGGTGGCGACCGTCAGGTTGAAGGATAAAAACCTAAATAAAAAGGACCCGGGTAATCGGGTCCTTTTTATTTTGCAGGATTAGTTTTCGAACTTAGTTCTATATGGATTTAACTTTTGATTAACGTTGCGCTAAAGCCAAGTTCTTCATCTGTGACAGTTGCACTAGTTACTGTTCCTTCAACCCAACTTGTTGCTAACACTTCGGTGGCAATGGTTTGACCGTGATTAACCATCGCAAGTTTTGTTTGTGGGTCAGTAGCTTGCCAGGTAACGCTAATTCGGTCGCTAATGTCAAAGCCTGAAGACTTTCGGCCATCTTGAATTAACCGGGTTATGTCTCTGGCAATACCTTGGGCAATGAGCTCAGGGGTTAAGGCAAGATCAAGCGCCAGTGATTCACCACCCTCAGAAGCAACAGTCCAACCTTCGCGCGGGGCTTCAGTAACAACAACATCATCGATCGTGATTGTTACTGGCTTGCCGGCAACTATAACTTCAGTTGATCCAGTCTTAAGGTTGCTAACTAAAAGGCTTGCATCACTTTCGGTAATTGCTTTAGCAACTTCTGGGGTTTGTTTACCAAACCGAGCACCTAAGTTTTTAAAGTTAGCTTTCACTGTTACTTCAACTAATTCTTGCGTTTGTGCCAAGCTATCAAGTTGCAGCACGTTTACTTCTTCTCGAATTTGTGCCTGCAACCCTTCGGGCAAACTGGCCCAACCACTCGCGGCAACCAGAGCGCGTTGCAGCGGTTGACGAGTTTTTACCCCAGAGTTTGCTCGGGCAGCTCGACCTAGTTCAACTATGCGTCTGGTTAATTCAACTTGAGCCGTCAATGTGTCATCGATTTCGCTTGCTGACCAATCTGGCCAGTTTGTTAAATGCACTGACTCAACATCAGTTGAAGCAAATAGATCCTGCCAAACACGTTCAGTGATAAATGGAGTAAATGGTGCCATTACTTGAGTTACTACTTTTAGGCAGTGGTGCAAAGTACTAAGTGCCGCATTATCGCCATCCCAGAAACGACGACGAGAACGTCGAACATACCAATTTGATAAGTCATCGACGTATTGAGCAATGAAACGACCAGCTTTTTGAGTATCAAATTGCTCTAAGGCAAGATCAACATCACGAGCTAGGCGAGTGGCTTCATTAACTGCCCACTTATCTAATTCTGTGAGATTTTCAAGTTTGGCGCTGCCTGCATTCCAATTACCAGCACGCGCATACAAACTTTGGAATGCAACAGTGTTCCAGTAAGTCAGTAGCGTTTTGCGCACAACTTCAGCAATCGTGTTATGTCCAACACGCCTTGCTTGCCATGGTGAGCCACTTACTAACATGAACCAGCGCAACGCATCAGCACCATGTTCATCCATTAATGGAATTGGTTCAAGCACATTACCTAAGTGCTTACTCATTTTGCGGCCATCTTCATCAAGGATGTGGCCAAGGCAGAGCACATTCTTATATGAACTTTCATCAAAAACTAAAGTTCCAATTGCCATCAGGGTGTAGAACCAACCACGTGTTTGGTCAATTGCTTCACAAATGAAATCCGCTGGGTAACTTTTTTCAAATGCCTCTTTGTTTAGTTCTGGATACCCAAATTGCGCAAATGGCATGGCACCTGAATCAAACCAACAGTCGATCACTTCAGGGACGCGAGTTGCTTGTGCATTACATTCTGGACACGCAAAAGTTACATCGTCGACATAGGGTCGATGCGGATCAACGGTTAGCGCTGCATCGCCAGCAAGCTGAGCTAATTCGCGTCGACCACTAACGCAGGTTAAGTGACCTTCGGTGCATCGCCAGATCGGTAGCGGAGTGCCCCAGTATCGATTTCGCGAAAGCGCCCAGTCCACATTGTTATTTAGCCAATCGCCATAACGTCCCCATTTAATTGTTTCGGGGAACCAATTGGTTTTTTCATTTTGGGCAACCAGTTGTTCTTTAATTTCAGTGGTGCGGATGTACCAAGATGGTTGAGCGTAATAGATAAGTGCAGTGTGACAACGCCAGCAATGTGGGTAGGCGTGCTCATAAGGCAAATGCCGGAAAAGCAATCCACGTTCTTTAAGTATTTCAACCAATCGTGGATCAGCTGCTTTGAAAAATACGCCGCCGACTTCTGGCAGTTCTGCCACAAAAGTTCCATCGGCTGCAACTGGGTTAATCATTGGCAAACCATAAGATTTGCAAACGGCTAAGTCCTCTGCACCGAATGCTGGTGATTGATGCACAATGCCCGTACCGTCTTCAGTGGTTACATAACTTGCCAACACGATGGTGTTAACCGGACCAGGATTTTCGGGGAAACTAACCCAATCAAATGGACGCTGGTAACTAGTTCCTTCAAGTGACTTACCACTGAAAGTTTCTAAAATTTTTGCATCTTCACCCAGTACTTTTTCAACTAAGGCGCTAGCGAGTACAAAATGCTCACGGTTACCGTTAACTGCAACTACGTAATCAACTTCGGGATTTACTGCTGCTGCGGTATTTGAAATTAAAGTCCAAGGTGTTGTGGTCCAAACCAAGAAATTTAGACCTGGGTACTTATCAAGTAAACCCCCACTAGTCACTGGAAAGCGCACATAAACAGAAGCATCAACTACATCTTCATAACCTTGCGCTAACTCATGATCAGATAAGCCAGTACCACAGCGCGGGCAGTATGGAGAAACTCGATAGTCCTGAACTAATAATCCTTTATCGAAAATTCTTTTTAAACTCCACCAGACACTGTCGATGTAATTTTCATCCATCGTCCAATACGCCTGATCCATATCAACCCAATAACCCATTCGAGTTGTCATATCACCAAATGCGCCAACGTACTTTAAAACTGATTCGCGACATTTTTTATTAAATTCGGCAATTCCGTATTTCTCAATGTCTTGCTTTCCGTTGAACCCAAGTTCTTTTTCAACGGCGAGTTCCACTGGCAATCCATGACAGTCCCAACCAGCTTTACGTGGAACGTGATAACCCTTCATTGTGCGATAACGCGGAAATACATCTTTAAATACGCGGGCCTCAACGTGGTGGGTACCAGGCATACCGTTTGCAGTTGGCGGACCTTCGAAGAAAACCCAAAGCGGACCATCTTGGGTGCGCTTTAGTGATTTATGAAAAATATCATTACTGGACCAGAAGGATAGAACTTCTTGTTCCATCTTTGGCAGATCGATTTTCGCAGGTACGTCCCGGTAGCTCATCTATTCCTACTCAATATTTATGCGTTAGTAAGTCTGGTGTTCGTTTTGTGCAGTTGAGTTAGGGACGAGCAAGCCCGCGGTACCACCCTGGTTG
>CAYVZD010000053.1:1577-4252 GCA_964456135.1 uncultured Bifidobacterium sp. | reverse complement strand
ATGGTTCATGAAACCGATGGCATGTATTTGGCGCTACTTACTAAACGGTAAGTAGGCTTATGCCGTGGGTTTGCGCATTTCGCCAAGTATTTTGTCGGCTGACTTTGGTCATTTAGTCGACGAATGTGAACGTGTTGCGCCAAATGCTGACTGGCTGCACGTCGACATTATGGATAACCACTTTGTGCCAAATCTAACTTTTGGTTTACCTGTAGTCGAGGCACTGATCGGAAAAGTTAGTACGCCAATTGATTGCCACTTAATGATTAGTGATGCTGATCGATGGGCGCCGGGATACGCCGAAGCCGGTGCTAAAAGTGTTACTTTTCATGTCGAAGCAGCAAGTAATCCAAAGCAGTTAGCAGCAGACATACGTAAAGCCGGCGCACGGGCAGGGATGGCAATTAAACCTGGTACCAAATTAGAAGATTACGAAGATCTATTTAGTCACTTAGACATGATTTTGATTATGACCGTTGAACCAGGTTTTGGTGGACAGTCGTTCATGTCTGATCAATTAGCCAAAGTAACTCGCGCTCGTGAATTAATTAAAAATCTAGATCTAGATATCTGGCTGCAAGTTGATGGTGGAATATCTGCAAAAACTATTGAAGCAGCAGCCCAAGCAGGTGCCGATACTTTTGTCGCTGGATCTGCTGTTTACAACACCGAAGATCCACGTGCTGCGATCGATAATTTGCGCACCCTTGCTAAACAAGCCACCAGTAACTCGTGGTGGGGTAAACATTAATGCCTGGAACCCAAACAGATGAAAAATTTATGGCTGCAGCAATTGCTGCAGCTAGCCAAGTTAACTTAGCTCAAGACGTAAATCCACGCGTTGGTGCAGTTTTAGTTAATGATGCTGGCGAAATTGTGGCAACTGGTTTTCACCGAGGTTCTGGAACCGCTCACGCTGAAATTGATGCACTCAATCAAGTTAGTGACGCCAAGGGTTTAACGCTTTACACGACGCTTGAACCTTGTAATTCAACAGGAGTTACTGGTCCCTGCAGTCAAGCAATTGTTAATGCTGGGATCAAAAAAGTTGTGATCGGCAAATTAGATGAAAATCCAAAAATGGCCGGTGGGGTTACGTATCTAAACAACCACGGCATAGAGGTTGCCAGTGAAGTTTTGTCTGTAGATTGCGAAAAGTTAAATGAAACTTGGCACTTTGCTCATCGAACTGGTCGACCTTGGGTTACTTGGAAAGTAGCCACTTCACTTGATGGATTTATTGCCGCCAAAGATGGTTCAAGTAAATGGATTACCAGTCCTGAATCTCGCCAGAAAGTTCAAGAACTACGCGCAAGCGTTGGCGCAATTATTACTGGCACTGGCACCGTGCTAGCTGATGATCCTGAATTAACCGTTCGCAATATTGAGTTAATAAACCAACCATTGCGCGTAGTGGTTGGCAAACGAACAATTCCGCCGGCTGCAAAAGTTTTTACTGGGCAAAAACCAGCACTACATATTTCTGATGATGTGCAAAATGTATTAAATAGCTTGTGGTCTGACTTTGGCGTGCACCACGTCTTAGTTGAAGCCGGACCTGGACTATCTCGTTCGCTTTGGGCTCATGGCTTAGTTGATGAAGTTTTTTGGTTCCAAGCCCCGCTTATTTTGGGTGATGGAAAGCACGCAATAGGGGATTTTGGCATCAATTCACTTGATGCTGGATTACGATTTTCCGATTATGCGTTAAATCGTGTTGGATTAGATGTATTAATCCAATTTCGCACTAACTAAGGTTTAAAAATTGTTTACCGGCATTGTCGAAGAACTAGGTCAAGTTGCCAAACTTGAGACTCTGGCTGATGCTGTGCGAATTTCAATCACCGGACCGCTTGTAGTTAGTGATGCAAAAATTGGTGATTCGATAAGCGTTAACGGCGTGTGCTTAACCGTAACTGAAAAAACCGCTGATTCATTTAGTGCTGATGTAATGCAAGAAACTCTAAATCGATCAACTCTGGGCCAGTTAGTTCCAGGTAGCAAAGTAAATTTAGAACGACCAGTGACGTTGGCAACTCGCCTTGGTGGCCACTTAGTTCAAGGTCATGTTGACGGTATGGGCAAAATTATTTCTCGGGAAAAATCAGACAATTGGGATGTTGTCACAATCGAACCAAACCCAGAACTACTTAAATACATTGTTGAAAAGGGCAGTATCACCGTAGATGGCACTTCATTAACCGTTGCCAGTGTTAATGACAAAGTCTTTACTGTTTCACTTATTCCAGAAACTCTTGCTAAAACCACGCTTGGTTTAGTTAACCCTGGTGATCGCGTTAATTTAGAAGTCGATGTGATGGCTAAGTACGTCGAGAAGCTAATGGCGGCGCAAAAATGAGCGAGCAGTTAAGTGCAGTTCAATTAGATTCCATCGAATCAGCAATCGCTGATATTGCCGCTGGGAAAATGGTCGTAGTTGTCGATGATGAAGATCGCGAAAATGAAGGCGATTTAATTTTTGCCGCAAGTAAATCAACTCCAGAATTAGTTGGATTCATGGTTCGCCATTCATCTGGAGTAATTTGCGTGCCGATGGAAGGTCCAGATTTAGATCGACTTGGTTTACCACCGATGACACATGTAAACGAAGATCGAAAAGGCACTGCTTACTCAGTCAGTGTTGATGCAAGAGATGGAATTGAAACTGGCATTAG
>CAYVZD010000053.1:0-1477 GCA_964456135.1 uncultured Bifidobacterium sp. | reverse complement strand
GTTGGTTACGAAAGTATTTTGGATGGCACTGATCACGTCGCCCTTGTTATGGGCGAAATCGGTGATGGCCAAAATGTTTTAGTTCGTGTGCACTCTGAATGTTTAACCGGTGATGCACTGGGTTCGTTGCGCTGTGATTGCGGACCTCAACTTCGTGCAGCAATGCGTACTGTTGCTAGTGAAGGTCGTGGGGTAGTGCTCTATGTTCGCGGACACGAAGGTCGCGGTATCGGATTACTACACAAACTTGCGGCTTACCAATTACAAGATGGCGGGGCAGACACAGTTTCAGCAAATACTGCCCTTGGCTTACCGGCTGATGCCCGTGACTACGGCACTGGCGCGCAGATTTTGGTCGACTTAGGTATTAAAACTATGCGCCTGTTAACAAACAACCCAACCAAGCGCGCTGGACTTGATGGTTATGGCTTAACAATCACCGACTCGGTGCCAATCGAAATTGAGCCTAATGATTACAACTTGTCTTACTTACAAACAAAGCGCGATCAAATGGGTCACACGTTAAGTTTTGGAGACACTAAATGAGCGCAAGCGGTAGCCCAGAAGACAAAGTAACTGGATTCACTGGTAACCGAGTAGTCATAGTTGCCTCGTCTTGGCATAACCAAATTATGGATGCACTCATTGCTGGTGCCACTCGAGTTGTTGGCGAAGCCGGAGTAACTCCCGAAGTTCATCGAGTTCCTGGAACTTTCGAGTTGCCAATTGCTTGCCTGGCTGCGGCTAAGTCGGGTGCGGATGCAGTTGTTGCACTAGGTGTTGTGATTCGCGGCGAGACTCCACATTTTGATTACGTATGCCAAGCCGCAACAGACGGCATCTTGCAAGTTTCACTTGAAACCGGCGTTCCAGTTGGCTTTGGGGTTTTAACTTGTGATGATGAAAAACAAGCACTAGATCGTTCAGGTCTGCCTGGCAGCAAAGAAGATAAAGGTGCACAAGCTGCAGCAGCTGCACTTAACACCTGGGTGACGTTAAAGAATATTTCTCGCTAAGTACACTTTTTAAGTATTTATCCATCAACAACGATTTGGCAGTTATTCAGTGAGCGAATTTTTTGGCGCGAGGACTGCAAGGATCGAGCGCAAAATATGAACGGCGCGGTTATTCCCGACAGTGATTTTGCCAGTGATGATGGCAGTGCGGATCCAGTTTTAAGACGAGCCTTAAAAAGTTATACCGAAAGTGCAACCGCTGAATCTGCGCGAAACTTACTCGATATTTTGTGCGAAGCCAGATTATTAGTTCCGGTAGTCGCAGTGCTTGATACCGAAGGTGTTAACGAGGCTGGACTAAAAGTCGATAAAGATTCACACATGCGTTCAGTTGAGTTCACTTCAAATGATGGTCGAACAGCTGTACTTGCATTCACCGGAATCGACAGTTTGCAACATTGGCAAGAAGATGCCAGACCAATTCCACGCGCTGCCTTTGAAGTTGCTCGCGGAGCAATTGA
>CAYVZD010000052.1:0-4388 GCA_964456135.1 uncultured Bifidobacterium sp. | reverse complement strand
GGGTAAATCTGATAAACGACGGCTTCGCGCCACCAGTCTTTTGCTCTTAACATGACTTCAATTCTGGCCTATTGGCTATTGATTTTCGCGCTGGGGTTTAGATTTCTGGCTGGTTAACCAGACTGTGTGCAGCGGTTACTAAGTATGTCCAGAGTTGGTCTTTTAGTTGTGGCTCCAACTCTAAAGTCGCGAGCGAATTCGACATATGGGTTAGCCAACGATCACGAGCATCACCATCAATAGGAAACACATTGTGGCGCATTCGAAGTCTTGGGTGCCCGCGTTCTGCTGAGTAATCAGTTGGTCCACCCCAATACTGGCTAAGGAACATGGTTAATCGTTTGGTTGCACCAGCAAAATCTTCATCGGGATACATTGGCCTTAGTACCGGATCGGTTTTGATTCCTTCATAAAAACCAAGTACCAATCTTTCAAAAAATGGTGCGCCACCCATTTGCTCATACAAAGTTGGTTCCATAATTTATTTTTCGCCAGACGCTAGGAAGTATTTACTGTGAGTGATTGGCAACTCGAAGTACTTCGCCATTTCGCATGTACCAAACAACGCCACTTTCATCGCGAAGTCGAGTGACCCGTAATCCGATTTCTTCAACAGTTCCGATTGCTGGGCCAACATCGATTAAGTCACCCACACCATATTGATCTTCAAGAATCATGAAAATTCCAGCAAGAAAGTCTTTGATTAAAGTTTGTGCACCGAAGCCCAATGCGACACCAACTACGCCAGCCGAAGCAAGGATCGGTCCGACATCGATACCAAGGTTGGATAACGCCATAATCGCAGCCAAACTCCATACTGTTGCCGATATGACACTTCGTAAAAGCTGACTGATTGAACGAGCGCGTTGCTCGTATCTATCTTGGGCCGCTGATTCGTTTTGAACATTTCCAGATTGCTTGGCGCGATCTCGACGAAGTAGCAGTGCACGCTTAATTACTCTGCTCGAGGCTCTGATTAGAACGATTCTAAGTAAGAAGGCCAACAGTATGATTACGGCAATTTTGACCGGAGTGCCCAGAAACCACTCAATTAAATCTGGCATGAAACCCCCGTTTGATTACCTATTAATTGTCTAGCAAAACAAGAATAATTCGTGAATTAGCGCGAAGTCGTGCAGATAAAACTCGTATCGTAGGCTATTTATATGAAACTTCGACGTGCATTAGCAACTATGACCTCGACTTTCGTTTTAAGCACGGGTTACCTCGCGCCAGCAATTGCGAATAAACGTGACGATGGTGACGAGCCTGGAGCCGTATTAAATGCCGCAAATGCCATTGTGCTTTTTGGCTTAATCCCGCTGGCAATAATCGCACTAATAACGCTTTTTGTACTTGCCCCAGGTTGGACCAAAAAGTCTAAAGACTTAACTAAGTATTAAAACTTAAATTATTTGTCTTTAGCCTGACAACGAAGTGATCTAGCAACGTTGTCACGTAATTCTTTAATCAATCTGGTTGATCCTGCATCTTTATCCGTTGCTAAAAATGCATCTGCGCGTTTCAAAATGTCTTCCGAGGCTAGCAGTGATGGGAATAGCCCAGTTGTTAATGATTGGGCGATTTCATTTGTCCGAGTTTTCCAAATGTCAGTAAGTGCAGCAAAATATTTTTCAACATAAGGGACTAAAAGTTCACGCTGATCAGGTTGCGCAAAACCACCCACAGTCGCATCCAAAATTGCGTTTGGTAACTCATCCGATTCAACAACAGAGGACCAGGCTTTTGCTTTTGCTTCGGCCGTAGGTAAAGCAGCTCTAGCTGAAGCAGCCTGACGTTGGCCTCCTGCAGTATTGTCTCGAGCTAATTCCTCTTCAATTGCACTTGCAGGCAAGGCGCCAAGCGAGGCAAGGCGCGAAATGAATGCCCAGCGCAAATCAGTGTCGATCGCCAAGCCAGTTGGTGTATTTGTGCCCTCAAGCCATGATTTCAATAGCTCGATGTGTTCTTGGGTTCTAGCAAGAGCTATCACATTTCGAACGAATGACAATTGGTGGTCACCACCGGCTGGAGCAGTTGGTAATTGTTCGAGCAATGCTGCAATCAATTGATCACGATATGCAGGTCGCTTTTCTGGGGCACCAAATTGCTCAATTGCAGAGCGGGCTTGTAGTAGTAATTGTGCTGTTACTCCGATACCCATTTCGACTAAATCTGCGCCCATGATCATCGCAAGGTAATCGCCAGTTGGCATTTCGGCATCGCGAGTCATATCCCAAGCAGCAGCCCAAATAAGTGCTCGCGAAACGCTATCTGTAACTCCACCTAGATTTTCTGCTGCAGTTTTTGCTGATAATTCATCTAGACGAATTTTCACGAAGGTGTAATCACCATCGTTGAGTAAAAGCAGATCACCGGCTGGCTGACCTACTAGTTCTTTAACTTCGGTTCGTGGCCCATCAACATCTAACTCAACTACGTTAACTCGCTCAATTACTTGGCCAGATTTCTGGTAAACACCTACGCCAATTCGATGCGGACGGAGTAATTGCTCAACACCGGCCGGTGCTACTGGAGGTTCTTGAATTACTACGACGGACTTGTATAGACCTGCTTCAATTACAACCTCTGGACGTAACGTGTTGACACCAGCAGTTTGTAACCAACGATTAGTCCAGTCGCTTAAATCGCGGCCACTTGCAACTTCAAGTTCTTGTAATAAGTCAGGTAACTCGGTATTTCCCCAAGCATATTTTTTGAAGTAGCTACGAATACCAGTAAAGAATTTATCTTCACCAACCCAGGCGACTAACTGACGAAGCGCAGATGCACCTTTGGCGTAAGTAATGCCGTCAAAATTTACTTCAACAGCATCCAGGTCAACCATGTCCGCCACGATTGGGTGCGTAGTTGGAAGTTGATCTTGGCGGTAGCCCCAGGCTTTGCGTTGATTCACAAAGTTAGTCCAGGCTTCGGTGTATTGAGTTGCTTTAACGCTGGCATGGTGCGCAGCCCATTCGGCAAAACTTTCATTTAACCAAAGGTCATCCCACCACTTCATGGTGACTAAATCGCCAAACCACATGTGGGCAAGTTCGTGCAAGATTGTGTTGGCTCGTTGTTCGTATGAAGCTCTAGTTACTTTTGACCGGAATACATAATCTTCGTGGTGAGTGACACATCCAGCGTTTTCCATGGCTCCAGCGTTAAATTCTGGAACAAAAAGTTGGTCATACTTTCCAAATGGGTAACCATAATCAAACGCTTCTTCAAAGTATTTAAAGCCTTGCTTGGTAACTTCAAATAAATCATCTGGGTCTAAGTAGGTAGCCAGCGATTTGCGACAAAAGAAACCAAGTGGGTAGGTGCCAAATTTACCTTCATAGACATCGCGTACCTCGTGGTAAGGCCCGGCAACGATTGCTGTTATGTAGGTCGACATTAGATGCGTCGGCGCAAATTTATACTTAACCACGCCTGCTGAAACCGACTCAGGATCTGGAGTTGGACTATTACTTTGAACTTTCCAGTGATCTGGCGCAGTAATAGTGAATTGGTAAGTTGCTTTCTGGTCAGGTTGATCAAAACATGCAAAAACACGGCGGGCGTCGGCAATTTCAAATTGCGTATAAAGATAAACCTCGTCATCAACTGGATCGATAAAACGGTGCATACCTTCACCGGTATTCATGTACTTCGATTCACCAACGACGACTAACGTGTTATGTGACTTTAAGTTTTGTAAGTGAATTCGATAACCATCATGTGCTGAAAGATCAACAGGCTGACCATTTAATTCAATGTGGCTAACTTTTGGTGCAATGTAATCAACCCAAGTTGAATTTCCTTCACGAGCAGCAAATTCGAGAGTGGTTTTACTTGGAAAATTTTCGGTGCGAGTACTTAAATCAAGCTCGATTTGATAAGACTTTGCAGTTACAACTGCAGAGCGTTCTTGAGCTTCTTGACGGGTTAAGTTTGTGCCGGACAAAAGTACTCCTTTTATTACTTCAGAAGTACATCCTGACACTTATATATGACAGATAAGAAATCGGGTCATAGGCTCATGGCATGACTGAGTTTTCAAAGTTTTCTGCACTAAGTTTCGATTGCTACGGCACCTTGATCGATTGGGAGTCTGGCATCGCCAATGAGTTATTGGAATGGACAGCCAAAAATAATTTTCAAGTTAGCCGCGAGCAGGTTCTGGTTGACTTTTCAGATTTCGAGGCTGCAGCTGAACGCGACTTTCCTGATCTGATATATCCAAAAGTTTTAGCAAAAGCCATGGAAGGGTTAAGCCAGCAGTACGGGATTCCGGCAACTGCGCAAGATCTTTTAACTTTTGGTGATTCAGTTCCACGATGGCCGGCATTTCCAGATTCAGCTGAAGCACTAAAAATTCTTAAACAAAAATTTAAGTTGAT
>CAYVZD010000051.1:2454-4462 GCA_964456135.1 uncultured Bifidobacterium sp. | reverse complement strand
TCCATAGTAATCAAGCAAATTTCCTAGACCCGAACCCATTCCAGATGCTTGCTCAGGTAGCATTTTGCCTGTGTTGCTTTCAGATAAAGACATCAAATTAGAAATTGGTGCTGGTCGGATTGGGATTGATCCTTATGACAGCGCAATGGTTCAACCATCAAGTATCGATGTCCGATTAGATAGGTTCTTTCGAGTCTTTGAAAATCATCGTTACCCACACATAGATCCATCGACCGAACAATCTGAATTAACTCGTGAAATTGCTCCAGTTGGAGATGAACCTTTTGTTTTACATCCAGGTGAGTTTGTTCTGGGCAGCACTTACGAAGTAGTGACACTGCCAAATGACATCGCAGCTCGACTTGAAGGTAAATCAAGTTTGGGTCGGCTAGGGCTACTTACGCACTCAACTGCAGGTTTTATCGATCCAGGGTTTTCTGGGCACGTAACTTTAGAGCTAGCAAACGTTGCAACTTTGCCAATCTTGCTTTATCCAGGAATGAAAATCGGCCAAGTATGTTTCTTCAGAATGACATCTGAAGCAGAACATCCATACGGTTCAAGTGTTTATGGTTCGCGCTATCACGGTCAACGTGGTCCAACACCTAGTCGCTCACACTTGAATTTCCATCGAACTAAAATTTAATAAAAGATTTACAAAATTATTTTTGCACTCGATCAAGTAACAAGGTAGCGACGTCAACAACTTCTGCTTGTGCCTGGCCACCTTGCTCTTGGCTTCGCACTGTCACTGCATCATTTAGCATCACTGAACAGAATGGACATGCGACGGCAATCTTTGCAGCTCCAGTAGCAAGGGCTTCATCGCCACGATTTTGATTGACTCGAGTACCTATTTTTTCTTCAAGCCACATGCGACCACCGCCGGCTCCGCAGCAGAATGATTTCTCTTTATTACGTTCCATTTCGACCAAATTAATTCCAGGAACATTTGTGAGTAATTCACGTGGTGGCATATAGATTTTGTTATGTCTACCTAGGTAGCAAGGATCGTGATAAGTAACAGTCTCATTATCTGCAGTCAACATAGTTAACCGACCAGAATTTACTAACTCATTAAGCAATTGAGTATGGTGCACAACTTCGTAGTTACCGCCAAGTTGTGGGTACTCTCGGGCAATTGTGTTCATGCAGTGTGGGCAAGTTACAACGATCTTGCGGGCACCAACTTCATTTAATACTTCAACATTTTGTTGTGCTTGCATCTGGAATAAAAATTCATTGCCAGCTCGCCGTGCTGGATCACCAGTACAAGTTTCGCCTTCACCTAAAACCATAAATTCAATGCCAGCAGTATGAAGTAATTCGGCTACCGCTTTAGTGGTTCGCTTAGCTCGATCATCATATGCTCCAGCGCAGCCCACCCAGAATAGGTACTCAACATCAGCTGGGATTTTGTCTTCGCCTTGCATGCCAAAAACTCGAACCGGGAATTGAACTTCGTCAATCCAGGCAGTGCGTCCACTTTGGTTCATACCCCATGGGTTGCCCTTAGTTTCTAAATTCTTGAACAAACCATTAAGTTCAGCTGGAAATTCAGATTCAACTAAAACTTGATGACGTCGCATGTCCATAAAGTGATCAACATGTTCAATGTCGACCGGACATTGCTGCACACATGCTCCACATGAAGTGCATGACCAAAGTGCGTCATAATCAATAACGGCACCTTCGTGTGACCGGTGTCCTTTTTCGTCGTAACCATCAGTTAAAAACAGCGGATCATTTTGACGTGAACCAACTAATGGCCGAGCTGCCTCGGCTTTAACTGAGTCACTTAACTTTTCAATTTTTGCAGCATCTTCACCTGCAAGTATGTATGGCGCTTTAGCAAACAAGTGATCGCGTAAATCCATGATCATTAACTTTGGCGAAAGTGGCTTGCCAGTATTCCAAGCAGGACACTGACTTTGGCAACGACCGCACTCAGTACAACTCAATAAATCTAGATTTGCTTTCCAGGTGAAATCCTCAATTTTGCCGCGAC
>CAYVZD010000051.1:0-2354 GCA_964456135.1 uncultured Bifidobacterium sp. | reverse complement strand
CGATATAAAAACAGTGTCCAGATCACGTTAAAGATCATGAATAAAACAAACCAAGCAGCACCGGTATGTGAACCATAAAAACGACTATCGCGTCCATATTTCGCCGGAGACTTAAAAACTCGTATTAAGGCAAACATTGCGATGCCAACTAAAACTAATACTGCGAATAAATCTTCTAAGAATCCAACAACTGGTAGTCGGCCAATTAAAGGCACTGCGAATTCTGGATCAACTAATGCACCAAATGCTTCAACAATTGTTAAGCCAAGAACAATAAAACCCCAGAAAGCAAAAACATGTGCGATACCGGGAATTGTCCAAGCTAAAAGTTTCTTTTGTCCTAGTACCTCTGTGACTTCAGCTTTTACCCGAGTTTTACGTTCGGCGGTGCGGCCAACTGCAGGTTGACCGCTGCGAACTAAAGAGTAAAGAAACCATAAACGCTTTAATGCAAAACCAAGTAAGACAACAGTTATGGCAAAACCGACGCCAAATCGAAGCGCCATTGAGTCACTCATTTACCCACCTAAAAACTTTTAGTATTTGCAGGTTATCGCAATAATTAAGCAAAAAAATGAAAGTGGACTGCGATATAAATCGCAAATTAACCGATTAGTTTTTATGCAGATGTTGCATAGCCCAGGCATACATTGCAATGGCCCCGGCGGCAGATGCATTCATGGATCTAGTTGACCCAAGTTGAGTAATGCCAAGAATTTCAGTGCAGGCAGCTAAACCTTCTTCAGACATACCCGGGCCTTCTTGGCCAAAGTAAAGAACACAAGATTCTGGCAGTTTGCTATTTTCTAAGTTGCCACAACCTGGCACATTATCAATACCAATGATGGGCACATTATTTTTTAGCGACCAGTTTTTAAAGTCGCTGACTTCTGGATGATGAAATAAATGAAGATAACGATCTGTGACCATTGCACCACGCCTATTCCAGCCACGCTTGCCGACTATGTGAACCCCAGCGACATTAAAAGCATTAGCTGTTCGAACGATTGACCCAATATTTAAATCGTGTTGCCAGTTTTCAATTGCGATGTGTAATTTACTTCGAGTTTTATCTAAGTCTTCGACGATTGCTTCGACTGTCCAATAACGGTATTTATCAACTACATTTCGGCGATCACCAAATTCAAGTAACTGCGGATCAAAATGTAAATCAGTTGGCCATGGTTTTGGGTGTGGACCTACGCCGACAACTGGATAAAACTCACCCGGACCAAGTGCCGCGCGATGCGAATCTTCATCGCTAAATGAATCAGTCAAGAAATGTCCAGAATTTTAGTTAAGTACTTTTGCTATTGCTGTTATGTGTGCATTAGTTGAACCGCAGCACGCACCAATTGCATTGATCCCAAGATCTTTCATTTCAGCAGCAAACTGCGCCATTTCTTCAGGTGTTCCGGTGTAAACAAATTCAGCGCCGACCAATTGTGGCAATCCAGCATTTGATTGCAAAATTACATGTACGTCAGCTGGCTTAGCTTCAACTAACTCTTTTGCGATTATTCGCATTTCATCTGTGCCACGACCACAGTTAGCACCAACTAAGCGAACTCCCATTGCGCCGATTTCAGTTACTGCCTGTGCTGGTTTAACCCCCATCATGGTTCGCAAGTTGGTATCAAAACTTAACGTTGCAACAACTGGCATACCTGGAGCCACTTCGTTAGCCGCTTCAACCGCAGCGCGAACTTCAGCTAAGTCGCTCATAGTTTCAATCAAAATAGCGTCACAACCGCCATCAACTAAACCTTTAATTTGTTCAGCAAAAATTTCCTTGGCACCCTCGTGAGTTAGTGTGCCCATTGGCTCCATCAATTCACCAGATGGACCGACATCTCCAAAGACATAAACATTTTCGTATTTGTCCGCGACCTTACGGGCAACTTCGGCCCCAGCTTTATTTAATTCATAAACCCGATCTTCAAGTCCGTGCATTTGTAATCTAGGTTTTGTGCCACCAAAAGTATTTGTAGTTAACATATTTGCGCCAGCCGCTGCGTAACTATCAAGCACAGATGAAACTTTGTCTGGCTGCTCAACATTCCAAAGTTCTGGCGCGCCACCATCAGTAAGTCCAAGTTGTTGTAAGGCAGTACCCATTGCGCCATCGCCGATAAAAGCGTTTCCGGCATCTAGCCATTCGTAAACATTTACCAATGAAAGTCCTAACTATTTAATTGATCTAGAAAAGTTTTTATTTTTTCTTCGGTAAATTCGTTTTCAAGTTTGGCACTTATAGATTCAGCAACTGTTGTTGGATCCCCATCAACTTCTTGCCAATCACTGCGACTCCATCCAGCTAGATATGCATCTGCATCAGATTCGCCAAGGCGCAT
>CAYVZD010000050.1:0-4890 GCA_964456135.1 uncultured Bifidobacterium sp. | reverse complement strand
AGAGCAATTGACTCTTAATCAATGGGTTGTAGGTTCAAGTCCTACGTGGTGTACGCAAAAAGGCCTCTCTAATGAGAGGCCTTTTTTATTCAAAAATCCTTTATTTATTCAAGAAAATTACCGTCAAGTAGGCTCAATAGTTATGAAACGCTTTCTTGGCTTAACTCGATTCGCCGTAGTAGTTCCTGCTTTCGCTTCAATTATTGGCGCGTTACTCCTGATGGCACTTGGTTCAATTTCCATGGTTACCGTCTTTTTTGAAGCTGTAACGAATAATTTAAGTCTCAAAGAAACTGTGGTTGAAGTGTTAACGGCGGTAGACGCCATTTTGCTAGGCACGGTGCTTCTTGTCATCGGTTATGGTCTTTACGAACTTTTCATCGATGCCGATATAGACGTACCACTCTGGCTGCGAGTAGAAAATCTTGATGATCTTAAATCAAAACTTATCGGGGTTGTTGTTGCGATCATTGCCGTAGTTTTTGTTGGTGTATTTGTTGATACAAATCGTGCATCAGAAGTTATTTCATACGGAGTCGGCGCAGGTGCCATCGTCACCGGTTTAGCAATTTTTGCCTTCGCCACAGGAAAACAATCCAAGACATCACGATCTACAAAAGAACCTAAGTAAGCAGAAAGGCTTAACTTAATGAATTCAAAGGTAACGAAGTCACTAGCTATTCTTTTTGCAACATTACTGCTTACCAGTTGTGGCATGAATGATAGAGATAGATCAGGTCGAGATAATTCTCTGGATTCATCAATGGGCATGGATTCAGGCAAAATGTCTGTTGAGTCCGGATTTGCTGCAGCTGCCTCGGTAAGTCAATCCATAATTCGCACCGCTGACTTAACAATAGAAACTTCGGATGTTACACAGACTTTTGATCAAGCAAAATCCCTAGTTGAAAAACTTGGTGGTCGGATTGAAAGTTCATCTGTTTTTGATCAAGGGGTAGGTAATGGACCAAACGCCTATCTGACTGTTCGAGTACCAGAATCAAAGTTAGATTCGGTAATCGATGAAGTCAGCAAGTTGGGCAAACGAACGGCACTAAACATCTACACAAGTGATGTAACTCTTCAAGTTGTCGACCTCAAAGCCAAAGTTGAAGCTCTGACCACATCACGAGATCGACTTTTGGAACTTCTTGAACAAGCCACCACGACCGCAGATTTAATCGCTGCCGAACAAGCACTGGCTAGTACTCAAAGTGAATTGGATAGTTATCAAAGTCAACTGGATTACCTTGATTCCCAAGTGGCTGAGTCAACATTAACCATCCAAGTGGTTGATGATGCAAGTTCAATAACTAATGGACTTCGCGGTATTTCTGAAACACTTTTGATCGCTGCACAGAATTTCTTAAAAGCATTTGAAAACATAGTCATCTTTATTGGTACCGCAATTCCATGGCTATTAGTGGCTGGCCTATTGTTCTTCGCTTATAAAGGTGGCAAACGGCTAAAGAAAAAGCGCAACTAGCAAATCTGACCCATAATTAAAGTGCATTAGAGGGACTGGGGAACTTTGTGAGTGATAGCTGTGTAATTTCGCGACTTCGCCTAATCCTTAAAGCTGGGTCCGTAGTTTTTGGCCTCAGTGCAATCGTGTTACTTGTTTTGCCAGGGTTTTTTAATAAATTACTTGGCTTTGCTTCCACAGTTGAATTGGAGTGGGCGATGCGCATGATCGCCATTACCTTGGTAGCACTTGCTGGAAATATGTTCTCGGTTTCTACGCGAGGAAGCGATCAATCAGTTAATTTTTCTGGCCGAGTAATGATGATTAGCGCCTTTGGCTTAGGGTTACTAACTCTGTTAATTCCGGTTGAGTTAAATTGGTTCACCATTGGTTATTCGTTAATCGGGTTTGGATTTTCAGCTGCTTACGCAATTTCGATTCTGAAAAAATAGCTAATGCGAATCGCAAAAACAAAAAATGGTTTTGCTCCAAAAACCTGCGTCGTATGTGGATTACCTTTTGAGTGGCGCAAAAAGTGGGCTAAAGACTGGGATTCGGTTAAATACTGCTCAGAGAAATGTAAGAAAAATTCATGAGCAAGTTAATCTACGTCGCATTTGATCAACTAAACAAGAACTATGGCGCACTAAAAAACGCAAATCCAAAAACTGACTTAGTCGTGTTTGTAGAAAGCCAGAGAATGATCGCTGATCGTAAGTGGCACAAACAGAGATTACAGTTTTTAGTTTCTAGTGCCAGACACTTTGCTAACGAATTGCAGCAAGCCGGTTTCAAAGTCGAATACCTAAAAAGCACAACAACAAAATCCGGTTTAACTCAAATTTTGAAAAAGAATCCAAAACTTAAATTAGTTTGTGCTGCACCTAATTCGTTTCGGCTTCGTAAAGACTTGGTTGACCTTGGTGCAGAAGTAGTTGAAAATGACTTCTTTTTAACTTCCGAAAATTTATTCACACTTTGGGCAGAAAAACAAAAATCTTTTACCATGGAAAATTTTTATCGGGCTCAACGTCGACGCCTTAACATTCTGATGATTGGTGATAAGCCTGTTGGTGACACTTGGAATTACGACGCAGAAAATAGACTTCCACCACCAAAAGAACATGACTGGGGTAAGACTCTAACTTTTAAGTCTGATGAAATAGACGAGCAGGTTCGAAAAGAGCTGCCCAAGACAGCTTGGGGTGAGCTGAATCAAAAAATTTGGGGCACGACTCGTGCTGAGGCCCTAAAACAGATGAAACATTTTTTTGATCATCACTTTAAAGAATTTGGACCATATGAGGATGCAATGCCCAATTCCAGTTGGAGTGCTCATCACTCATTGTTAAGTCCTTATCTGAATAATGGTCTCTTGCACCCAAGCGAAGTAGTTAAAGCGGCCATTAAGAAATTTGAATCTGGTGAAGTAAGTATTGAATCCTGCGAAGGATTTATTAGGCAAATAATTGGTTGGCGCGAATATGTTAATGGGATGTATTGGTACCTCGGTGAAGATTATCGCGAAAACAACGGATTAAATGCCAACCGCAAATTACTACCGCTATTCCATGAGCCAGATAAAACTCAGATGAACTGCATTAAGTCAGTTGTTACTGACATAAAAGACTATGGCTGGACCCACCACATACCTCGATTAATGGTGTTAAGTAATTTGGCACTTTTAACTGGAACCTCGCCACAGCAATTTCTTGAGTGGATGCGTGAAGTATTTATTGACGCGGCCGATTGGGTTATGGTGCCAAATGTAATTGGTATGGGCACACATGCTGACCATGGAGTATTAATGACAAAACCCTATGCAGCCGGTGGAGCTTACATTTCAAAAATGAGTCAATTTTGTAAGGGTTGTGAGTACGATCCAAAAAAGCGAACTGGTAATGATGCATGTCCATTTACCACGCTCTATTGGGATTTTCTTGATCGAAATCTTGAACAATTTAAAAACAACCACCGGATGTTTCAGCAAATTAATGGTCTGAAGCGTTTAAGTGATGTGCCGGCGGTTAAAAAACGAGCAAAAGAAGTTCTCGCTGGACTTGATAAAGGCGAGATTTAAACCGGAATTACTCGACTTTTCTTTTGCTCATTTCGACTGATCATAATTAAACCAATCAAAATTAGTACACATCCCATCCATCCCCGAATTGACATAGGTTCACCCACAACGAAAACTCCAAGCAGTGTAGCTACTGCTGGCTCGCTTAATAACAAAGTTGCGACTACCCCAGGAGCTAAGTAGGTAATTCCAATTCCAAACATTATGTAAGAAAGAGTCGTTGAAACTAAACCTAACCAAAGTGCTAAAGCTATTCCTTTTCCAGTGAATAACCAGTCAGAATCCATTACTAAAAATGGAATCAATAGAACAGCACCGATCGAAAATGATGCAGCTAATCCATCAGTTGCATGATGTTCATCGTCAACTAACTTTGCACCGACAACAGTAAAGAACGCATACGCACTGCCGGCTAATGCTGCCAAAATCGCGCCCAGAATTCGCTGGCTACCTCCAGTAGTCGATTCCGGCATTCCCAACAGCACGACACCTAATGCAGCTAAGGCTGTTGCAATAACCCAGGTGCGCCCAGGCCAAGGCTTTCCAAATGCTCTAGCGATTGCACCTGCCATAAGTGGGGCAAGCGATATAGAAACTAGTGAAGCAACCGCTGCCCCGGCTAATGAAACAGCAGCAAAAAATGCCAGCATGTAGAAGGCAACACTTACACCCATTATTTGAACCCGTGGCCGCTTCCAAAGGGTTATTAATTCGGCTAGTCCCCGTTGATAAATAGAAACTGCAACTAATCCGGCCGCCCCAACTATTAGTCGGGCTGCAGCAAATGATGTAGAACTGGCTTCGATATCAAAAATTAAAGTAGCGGTACCTGTGGTCCCAAACAACAAACCAGATAATAAAACGACGAAAACTGCAGTTCCACGATCAATTTTCAATTCATTTTCCTATCAAAAGCATTCTCATTCTAACTATTTTCCTCTCATAAAATTTCAAGAGCTTTCACCGACCAAAAATTAAGCAGTCGAACTATTGTTCAACTGCTTAATTCCGAAAATAATAAGATCAGAGAGGAAACTTACTATTTTCTATTTTCGGCCGATATTTTCGACACTTTCTAAAACTAGATCCCAATATCGCTTTGCATCTAGTTTCATTGCAACGTGAACATTGGCCTCTTTATCTGGCCAGCGCTTAAAGAGATCAACTGATGTTGCTCCTCGTGTCCATTCACCTTTTGTTTCGACGACAACAAAAACTTTTTGCCAAGTTATTAACTCGGGGTCAATTAGGGCAGCAACTGTGCATGGATCATGAACTGGAGGTGCTTCAAAATTCCAAACCTTGTTGTAAGAATTTCCAAAAAATCCCATCCAGGCGGCTGCCA
>CAYVZD010000049.1:0-5354 GCA_964456135.1 uncultured Bifidobacterium sp. | reverse complement strand
GTGAATTCTTTGTCAGACAAAGGTTGGTTTGATTTAGATAACCAGCAATTCCGATTAACAGTTAATGGGGTTGCAATACATGCCCGTGGAACAGATGACCCCCACATTAATAAAGATCGCTATGACTTAGTAGCTGGACCGTACGATTCATATGCTTTTGCACTTGGTGTGACTCATGCACCATATCAGCGTGTGCTAAATCAGTTTGCTGCCGATAAAGCAGATTTGGTTTTGGCTGGTCACACACATGGTGGGCAAGTTTGTATTCCGTTTTATGGCGCGTTAGTTACAAATTGCGATTTACCTACAGGAAAAGCTAAAGGATTATCAAGTTTTGAGTTTGCCGGGCGTAATACAGCACTTCACGTTTCAGCAGGAGTTGGCACATCACCATTCACGCCAATTCGACTTGCTTGTCGACCTGAAGCAACATTGCTTACGTTAACCGCTAAAAGTTAATTGAATTTTAATTAAATTCTGCAGCAACTAGTTCAGCAATCTGAGCAGTGTTTAGTGCTGCACCCTTACGTAAGTTATCCCCGCAAACAAAGAAATCAATTTCGTTTGGATACTCAGGTGATACCCGAATTCGACCAACAACAGTTGGATCGGTATCTACGACATCAATTGGAGTTGGGAAAACTTTGTTTGCTGGATCATCAAGAACAACTACACCAGCTGCATCGGCTAGCAGTTGCCGAACTTGGTCTGCAGTAACTTCTTTATCAAGTACCGCGTGTACTGCAAGTGAGTGAGTTGTCACTACTGGTACGCGAACACAAGTGGCATGAACCTTAAGATCTGGACGACCAAGAATTTTGCGGGACTCATTGCGAACTTTAAGTTCTTCGCTGGTGTAATCATTTTCTTGAAGCGAGCCGGCCCATGGCACAACATTCAAGGCAAGAGGTGCTGGGAATGGCCCGAGTTCAGTAATTACATTGCGCACATCTTTAGTTGTTGAACCAAGTCCTAAACCAGCAATTGCATCAAGTTGCGCCTGCAAAGTATCGATGCCAGCTTGGCCAGCTCCTGATGCTGCTTGATATGAAGAAACTACAAGTTCTTTAACGCCAAATGTTTTTTCTAATGCGCCGACAACCACAATCATCGAAAGCGTTGTGCAGTTTGGATTACTAATGATTCCACGTGGCCGGTTTTTAGTTTGTGGGCCATTTACTTCTGGTACGACAAGTGGAACTTCGCTATCCATCCGGAATGCACCACTGTTATCAACAGCAACTACACCTTTACTGGCTGCAATCGGTGCCCACTTTGCTGAAACTTCGTCAGGAACATCGAACATGGCCACATCAACACCATCGAATGCAGCTTCAGTTAATTCTTCAACCACTACGTCTTTGCCGCGTACCTGTAAAACTTTTCCGGCAGAGCGGGCAGAGGCTAGTAACTTAATTTCGCCCCAAACATCAGGGCGAGTTGAAAGTAAGTCGAGCATTACGGTACCGACTGCGCCAGTTGCGCCGACTACAGCCAAAGTTGGTTTTTTGCTCATAATTAACGACCAGTTCCAGCGTAAACAACGGCTTCGCCATCAGCATCTAAACCAAATGCATTGTGCACAGCTGTTACGGCTGCTTTAGCATCATCAGCTCTAGTTACAACTGAAATGCGAATTTCTGAAGTTGAGATCATTTCAACATTAACTCCAGCTCCAGCAATGGCTTTGAAGAATGTTGCTGAAACACCAGGATGTGAACGCATTCCGGCACCGACTAAAGAAATCTTGGCGATGTTGTCATCAGTATCAATTTCTTTAAAACCAATTTCGCTTTGTACTTTGCGAAGCGCTAATTCTGCTTTAGCGGAATCAACACGAGGCACAGTGAATGTGATGTCAGTTGCAGTTGCACCGCTTGCACTTACGTTCTGCACGATCATGTCCATGTTTACTCCAGCATCTGCCACTGCTTGGAAGATCGCTGCAGCCATACCTGGTTTGTCTGGCACAGCAACGACTGTGATCTTGGCGTCGTTTAGATCGTGTGCGACACCGGCGATAATTGGTTGTTCCATAACAGCTCCTTGCTGTGACAGTTTTTCAATCTTTGACTGATCAGATAAATCAGCAATAACAAATGTTCCCTCGCGCTGCGAAAATGATGAACGCACATGAATTGGCACATCAAAACGTTTGGCATACTCAACACAACGTAAATGAAGGACTTTCGCGCCGGCAGCTGCTAGCTCCATCATTTCGTCATAAGTGATGCGTGGTACTTGCCGAGCTTTTGGGGCAATTCGCGGATCAGCAGAAAAAATTCCATCAACGTCGGTATAAATTTCGCAAACGTCTGCATTAAGTGCCGCGGCAATCGCAACCGCAGTTAAGTCTGAGCCACCACGGCCAAGTGTGGTGATGTCTTTGGTATCTTGAGCAACACCTTGAAAACCAGCGATGATTGGGATTGCGCCATCTGCTAATGCTTCTTTAATTCGACCTGGAGTTACATCAACGATTCGCGCTTTACCGTGGGTTGAATCAGTAATTAATCCAGCTTGCGAACCAGTGTAAGAACGAGCTTCAACACCAAGGTCGCTAATTGCCATGGCAAGTACCGCCATTGAAATTCGTTCACCTGCAGTGAGCAACATATCTAATTCGCGACCAGGTGGATTAGGTGAAACTTCTTTTGCTAAATCAAGTAATTCATCGGTGGTATCTCCCATTGCTGAAACGACCACGACAACTTCATTGCCAGCATTTTTAGTATCAACAATTCGTTTTGCCACACGCAGAATACTGGCGGCATCAGCAACTGATGAGCCGCCAAATTTCATTACGATTTGGCTCATAGTGCTTAATTCTATTGGTTAATTGAATCGCTTAATTTTTGTCTGAAATGCGGACGATCAATACATCAAGGTGAAACTTGGCGGCGGCCTTCGAAGGCACGACCGAGTGTTATTTCATCTGCATATTCAAGATCGCCACCAACTGGTAGCCCACTTGCTAATCGAGTGACCTTTAGGCCAAGCGGCGAAAGCAATCTAGCTAAATAAGTTGCTGTTGCTTCGCCTTCAAGATTTGGGTCGGTAGCCAAAATAACTTCAGAAATACTGTCATCGGATAGGCGCGACATTAATTCTTTAATCCGTAAATCATCCGGTCCAATGCCATCAATTGGACTGATTGCCCCGCCAAGTACGTGATACTTACCGCGAAATTCACGAGTGCGTTCAATAGCTAAAACATCTTTAGGTTCTTCAACAACACAAATTAAAGTTTGATCACGCCGGTTATCCGCGCAAATTCGACAAAGATCATTTTGCGCAACGTTGTAACACTCTTTGCAGAAGCGAACTTTTTCTTTAACTTCACGCAATACTTCAGCAAGTTTTGTTACATCGTTGTGGTCAGAGTTGAGTAGATGAAATGCAATTCGAGTTGCACCTTTTGGGCCAACTCCGGGTAACTTTGCAAACTCGTCAATTAAGTCTTGAACGATGCCTTCGTAAATATTGCTCATTATTCACGAGGACTTTCAGAAATAATTTCTGCACCGAGCATATTTGTCACCATGTCTAAAGCCGAACGCTTGGAGACTACTTCGTCATCCGGTGATGCTTCGCCCGCATCTACAACTTCTTTTTTAGCCGCTGGCGTTTTGGCCTGCTTCGGATCTACTGTTCCTTCGATGCGAACATCAGCGTTTAAAACTTTTTTAATTGCATCACGAAGTTTTTCATCATGTTTACTTTTTATTGCATTATTCATAGCACCAGCACTACCGAATGCAACAGTGACAATTCGATCATCGCTGATTGAAACTGGCGCGGTATCTTGCAAAACTAACCAAGCAACTCGACTTTGAGTTTTTAAAGTATCTAAAATTCCAACCCAGTTTGCGCGAAGTGCAGTGAAAGTAATTTCACCTTGTAGCTTTGCTTCGACTGGTTTATCTTCAACTGCTTTTACATGCGCGGCTGCTGCAACTTGTGATGGTTTCATCGGTGGCGGTGCATCT
Source organism: uncultured Bifidobacterium sp. (assembly GCA_964456135.1). Lineage (GTDB taxonomy): Bacteria > Actinomycetota > Actinomycetes > S36-B12 > UBA5976 > UBA5976. The sequence continues at coordinate 1,365 of CAYVZD010000049.1, read as the reverse complement.
TGGGTTTTAGTAACCGGAGTTGCTTTAGGTGCTGGTGGAGTTACTTTTGGTTCAACTGGCTGAGTTTTTGTAACCGTTGGTTCATTTGTTGGACGCTGGTAACTTGATGCTCCGCCTTGTTCGAGTTTGGCAACTCGCTGCGCAAGATCTTGAGCAACTTCAGGAGTAACTAATCTGGCAACCAATAGTTCAAGTTGTAATCGCGGAGAAGCAGCACCACGTAATTCACTCATACCTGAATTCACTAGATCTGCAACGCGCACAAGTTGACCGTAAGTAAATAACTTTGCAGTTTCTACTAAGTCAGTAACTTGTTCATCTGGTAAATCAAATAAACCAGAATTTGCTGAGTCTGGAATTTGCGTGATGATTAATAAATCGCGAAGACGTTCAAGTAAGTCTGCGACAAATCTGCGTGGTTCATGTCCGGTTGTAACTACTTGATCAATCAAGGTGAAGAGTTTTGCCCCATCAGCTTTTGCAATTGCCTCAACGACATCACTTAGCAAGCGTTCATCCGTAAAACCAAGTTGCGCAACGGTTTCGGTGTAAGTAACTCCATCGCTACCAGCACCCGCAATCACTTGTCCAAGGATTGATTGTGCGTCACGAACAGAACCTGCAGCTGCGCGAGCAACGAGTGCAAGTGCTGCCGGGTCTGCTTTAATTCCTTCGCGCTGACAAATTGTGCCTAAATGTTCGGCAAGATTTTTTGCTGAAACTAATCGGAATGGATAGTGGTGCGTGCGCGAACGCAAAGTTGGAATGATTTTGTCAGGTTCAGTGGTGGCAAAAATAAACCGCAAATGTGGTGGTGGTTCTTCGACTAATTTCAAAAGCACGTTGAATGCATCACGAGTTAGCTGATGTGCCTCGTCAATAATGTAAACCTTGTAGCGCGAATTTACTGGTGCATAAACTGCACGTTCACGTAATTCTTTAGCATCTTCAATGCCACGATAAGTTGCCGCATCGATTTCAATTACATCAATTGAGCCAGGGCCATTTGGTGCTAACTCGATACAACTTTGGCAAACTCCACATGGAGTTGAAGTTGGCCCTTTGGCGCAGTTAATTGATCTGGCCATAATGCGGGCAGACGAAGTTTTGCCGCAACCGCGTGGGCCAGTGAATAAGTAGGCATGATGAAGTCGATCATTATCAAGTGCCCGCGAAAGTGGAACTGTTACATGTTCTTGGCCGATTACGTCAGCGAACTGACCAGGTCGGTATTTTCGGTAAAGCGCCAAGGACATAAAGCAAGATTAGTCGTTGACTGAGACAGGCTGACATTAAAGGACCCCTCACGTACCCGAAAGAGCCTGCTTATCCTTGCTACCTTCCGGTCCTGGGGAGGTTCACAGG
>CAYVZD010000048.1:0-5412 GCA_964456135.1 uncultured Bifidobacterium sp. | reverse complement strand
GTACCCCTGGTCGGATTCGAACCGACACTGTAACGATTTTAAGTCGTTTGTCTCTGCCATTGGACTACAGGGGCAAGACCTCTAGATTATTAGACGCTTGCCTATTTAGTTAAATCGCGGGCAATGCCATCCAAAATATCGCGCTCGGATACGACAACTTCGTTAATTCCAGTCTTTTGCATTATGCGATCAAGTACGAGTGCGCCGCCACCAATTACATCAATTCGACCAGGGTGCATTGGCCCTAATTTCGCCCGTTCTTCTCGTGGCATTGCGAGTAAATCTGTAGCAACTTTATGTACTTGTTGTGCGCTAATTCGACTGCCATGGATCACTTCAGATTTATAAGCTTTTAGGTCAAGTGCCAATGCTGCAACTGTTGTTACTGAACCAGCAAGACCGATCAAACTTTTTGCGCTTGTTAAGTCGACGACCTTTGCTGCTTGGTCTATTGCGTCATCGATGTCTCTAGTCGCAGCCTTTATTTGATCTGAAGTTGGTGGATCCCCGACTAAATGTCGCTCAGTCATTCGGACACAGCCCACATTTGTACTTAAGGCTTGCGTTGGTTTATCAACACCAAGAACAAATTCAGTTGAACCACCACCAATGTCAACAACCAGATAGGGACTTTCCGGTGCGTTTTGGTCATTAACTAAATCTGCAGTTGCGCCAAGAAAAGATAACCGGGCTTCTTCATCGCCACTTATCACACTTGGCTCAATACCTAATCTGGATTTGATTCCAGCAACAAAAACTTCACGATTTGAAACATCTCTGCTTGCGCTAGTTGCCACAAATCTAATTCGCTGTGGTTTATGTAAGTCAATTAATTTTGCATATTCATCAACCGCAGCAAAGGTTCGCTCGAGTGCAGCCGGTGAAAATTCTCCAGTTTTATCGACACCTTCACCCAGTCGAACAATAATCATTTGCCGAACGACATCAGTTAATTGGCCGTTTTCTATGTCGGCAATTAATAACCGGATCGAATTAGTTCCGCAATCAATGGCTGCGACTCTCATTTAGTTTCTCCAGTCAACCAACACGGCCCCGGTATGGACCAGTCTTTAAGCATTGCCAGTGCTTTATCACCCAGCGGATTTACTCCAGGACCAGCAGCTAGTGAATGGGCGACTAAAACATGTAAACACTTAACCCGGTCAGGCATACCACCTGCAGTTATCCCAGCTATTTCTTCAACATGTTCTATTTCTTCGCGCTGCGCTAAATAAAGTTCATGAGCTTTTTGATACTCAGCTGCCAGCTGTGGATCGGCGGCTAGTTCATCTTCAAATTGCTTCATCACGCCATCGGCTTCAAGAGTTCCGATGTAAGAGGCAGCTCGCGGACAAGTCAAGTAATACATAGTCGGAAACGGAGTACCATCAGGCAAACGTGGCGAAGTTTTAATTACATCTGGCGCACCGCAACCACAACGATGAGCCACCTCGATAACGCCACGTGGCTGGCGATTTATTTGAGCCGCAATCGCAGCAGTATCTTCTTGATTTAACAATTTAAACCTGCATGCCTACTGCGGCATACCTTCAGTTTGCACAACTAATGGATCATTTTCCGCAGGTGGATTATCAGCTAGCTGAGTACTGCGCCAAAGTTTTGAATACCAAGCTGAATCATCATTAGGCACGAAGGCACCAGGCACAGTTTCAATTGCCGTCGTAGTTTCTTCATCCAGCACAATGAATCCGATTTCTCCAGGAAAAACATAGTTAAGTCTGGATCTGGCCAATGTTGCCACGTATGCCGGATCAGCAAATCGGGCTTTGCGATTTTCTAAAGCTGCAATTTTTTCTTGTTGAGTAGCTAATTGAGATTTAAGCGCAGCAATTTCTCGTTGCTCTTGCAGCAACGATCTAATTGGTACCGCGAGCATAAGTAACACCAAAAAACTTGTTCCGATGAAAACAAATGCGCGGCTATTTAACTTAATTCCTTTAGCCACGTATTAAGTCTGCCTTAATTAGCCCTTAAATCTTGGGAATGCATCGCGACCGGCATAGCGACCTGCAGCATCAAGATCTTCTTCAATCCGAAGTAACTGGTTGTACTTAGCCACCCGGTCAGAACGCGCTGGTGCACCAGTTTTAATCTGACCACAGTTAAATGCCACGGCTAAATCTGCAATCGTATTGTCTTCAGTTTCACCTGAACGATGGCTCATCATTGTTTTAAAGCCAGCGCGATGTGACATTTCAACAGCTTCAGCAGTCTCGGTTAGTGAGCCAATTTGATTCACTTTAACTAACAGAGCGTTAGCCGATTTAAGTTCAATACCGCGGGCAATACGTTCGGTATTAGTTACGTAATGATCATCGCCCACAATTTGAATGCGATCACCAACGGCTGCGGTAAAAGTAACCCAGGCATTCCAATCATCTTCAGCTAGCGGATCTTCGATTGAAACAATTGGGAAATCATTAATTAACTGGGTGTAGAACTCGATCATTTGATCAGTTGATTTAACTTGACCTTCAACGTGATACTTACCGTCTTTGAAAAATTCGGTAGCCGCTACATCCATAGCCATGGCGATGTCTTTGCCAACTTTGTAGCCAGCTTTTTCGATTGCCTCAGAAATCAACTCAAGAGCAGCGCGATTACTTGGCAAGTTAGGTGCAAAACCACCTTCGTCACCTAAGCCCGTTGAGTAACCCTTAGCTTTAAGCACACTCTTTAGCGAGTGATAAACCTCAGCACCGGTTCGCAAACTTTCAGCAAAAGTAGGTGCACCGATAGGAGCAATCATGAATTCTTGAAAATCAACATCACTATCAGCGTGCGCACCACCATTAATAATGTTCATCATTGGTACCGGAAGCACCGATGCATTTGGGCCACCGACATAACGGTAAAGCGGTAAGTCTGCGCTAACTGCAGCGGCTTTTGCAACTGCCAGTGAAACACCAAGGATTGCGTTTGCACCTAAATTCGCTTTATTCGGAGTTCCATCCAAATCAATCATTGTGCGATCAATTAGTCGCTGTTCGGTTGCATCGAGGCCTAATAGTTCAGGCATGATTTTGTCTTCGACAGCGCGAACTGCTTTTGTAACACCTTTACCTAAATATCGCTTTTCACCGTCGCGTAATTCAACAGCTTCGAAAGCGCCAGTAGAGGCTCCCGATGGAACAGCAGCACGGCCCACACTTGAATCGTCAAGTAATACTTCAACTTCAACTGTTGGATTACCACGAGAATCTAGAATTTCGCGAGCGCGGATTCCGTCAATACTTGCCACTTTTAACTCCCAGTTGAAACTCGACTTCTGGATAATTCTACTGATTAGTTGGTAAGTCCCTCTGACCTACGGATTGCTTGGCGAAACTGCATACTTGCACTGCGTAAAGCGGATTCAGGATCTATCTCTTTAGTTCTAGCTAACTCGACGACAGCGAGCAAAATATCAGCGATAGTTTCGTCGGTTACTGGACCAACTAATTTTTCAACTTCAGCTACTAATTTTTGGTCAACTGGTTTAATTTCGTTATCTCGAGCTCGGTAAATAAGTTGAGTTGCCAACTGAAGTGCAGGCATCGCAATTGGCACCCCATCGGTTACTGATTCACGAGATTTTTCGGACGACTTTATCGTTGCCCAATTAGCTTCAAGTTCGGCAGTTGAATTTACTTCTAAGCCAGCAAAAACATGAGGGTGGCGACGAATTAATTTATCTACCACGCCTTGAGCGACTGCATTTAAATCAAATGTGGGATCTTGCTCCTGAGCAATTCGCGCATGAAAAACAACTTGAAGTAATAAGTCGCCAAGTTCTTCGCGGAGTGAAACTAAGTCGCCTTGATCCATCGCATCTAGGGCTTCGTAAGTTTCTTCAAGTAAATACTTAGCCAAACTTTGGTGGGTTTGCTCCGCATCCCAAGGGCATCCGCCTGGTGAGCGCAGCTGGTCCATTACTTGAACCAAGCGCTCAACTGGTGTGGACATTTAGTTATTTACTGAACTTGTGCTGGGGCATTTGTCGTAGATAAGAAATTTTCACCCAACACAGTTTGCATAACTTCTGAATCCCAAGTTCCGTAGCGGGGTGAAACTTCAACAGTTAACTTTTCAGCAATGCCGGATAAATACTTATAAAGTGCAGCCGATTGAACTTCTTCAGGCATACCTGGTGCTAGCTCATCCATAATCGCTCGCTGAACCATGATGGCGTAAATGTAACCGTCAACATACTTAGCAGCTACCCCATTGCGAGTTGCTAACTGGGCTTTAACTTCAGGTTCACCATAGTTGCGAAACACAAAGTCACGGTATTCGCCCAGTTCTGCATCAGTGACTTCAATGTTCAAATCTTTAATTGCTGCTTTAAGAATTTCATCGAGAACCAAACGGTCAATCACCATCTGGCTTAATAGCGTCATAGTTGGTAGGTCTTGTAAATATTCTGGTGGCGTATTTTCAATATCAACACGAACTTCATTTACTTGAGTAGTCACCAAGCTTGACGGAATTTTGGTTTCGCCAACAATAGCCGCAGCACCTGCTTTGTCTGTTGTTGCACAACCGGCCAGCAATGCTGCTGCGGTCGCAATAACCAAAATACGAACTTTCACTTCAGACCCCCGTGATATCTAACTAGTCAAGAATAACTGCTTGAATTAATTCGCTTACCCAGCCTAGTAAGTCTTTGCTATCTGGGCTTTCTGACTTAACTCCTAATGCTTTTTCTTGTGGCAACGGAACAATAATTGTGCGAGCTGCCGCTTTAATAATTGAACCTGGGTAAAGCCGCGCTAATCGCAACGATCGTGATTCTGTTAATTCAATAGGCGAAAGTCGAACTGTTTTGCCAGCTCCGATTACCTCAGCCACATTTGCACTTCGCATCAAAATTCTTAACTTTGCTACATCGATTAAACGCTCAACTGGCTGCGGCATTGAGCCGTATCGGTCGGTTAATTCAGCAACTACTTCATGCACTTGCTCTTCGGTATGTGCATCTGCAATTCGGCGATAGGCCTCAAGGCGTAACCGTTCATTTGGAATGTAGTCATGAGGTAAATGCGCATCAACTGGTAATTCAACTTTAATTACCAATTCTTCAGATTCTTTAACGCCATGTTTGACTTCATCGATGGCTTCACCAACTAAACGAACATAAAGATCAAAACCAACATCGGCGATGTGACCGCTTTGCTCACCGCCAAGTAAATTGCCAGCACCGCGAATTTCTAGATCTTTCATGGCTACGGCCATACCTGAACCTAAATCAGTATGCGCAGCAATTGTGGCTAATCGGTCATGAGCGGCTTCAGTTAATGGCTTTTCTGGTGAGTACAAAAAGTAGGCATAGCCACGTTCGCGACTACGGCCTACTCGCCCACGCAATTGATGTAACTGAGCCAAACCAAAAGTGTCTGCTCGGTCAACAAT
>CAYVZD010000047.1:2309-5597 GCA_964456135.1 uncultured Bifidobacterium sp. | reverse complement strand
TTCTTGAGTGGTTCAAATGCGCCGTCATTAAAAATGTCACAGTTTTGGTAAATCTCGATGAGTGCTGTGCCTTCGTGAGCAGCGGCTGCTCTAAGGACCGACTGCAAATGTGCTCGATCACTATCTATTGTTCGTGCCACGAAAGTTGCTTCAGCACCAAGTGCAACCGAAAGAGGATTGAATGGGTAGTCCAAAGAGCCAACCGGAGTACTTTTGGTAATTTTTCCAAGTGGTGAAGTAGGCGAGTACTGGCCTTTTGTAAGGCCATAAATTCGATTATTAAATAACAAAATTTTCAAATTCACATTACGTCGAAGTGCATGAATCAAGTGGTTTCCACCTATTGATAATGCATCGCCGTCGCCGGTAACTACCCAGACAGATAAATCTGGACGACTAGTTGCTAAGCCTGTTGCAATAGCTGGCGCGCGACCGTGAATTGAGTGAACCCCATAGGTGTTCATGTAATAAGGAAAGCGACTTGAACATCCAATGCCCGAAACAAAAACAATATTTTCGCGTTTAACACCAAGTTCTGGCATAAATCCTTGAACGGCAGCCAAAATTGCGTAGTCGCCACAACCAGGACACCAACGAACTTCTTGATCAGTTTTAAAATCTTTTGCCGATTGCTTTTCGTCAGTTTTAGGTACTAGCGCTAGAGATGGAAAATTTTCAGACACTGGCCACCACATCCTTGATTGCATCAACGAGTTCTTGCGTTTTAAACGGTAATCCGCGCACTTGGTTAAAGCCGATTGCATCAACTAAATACTTTGCCCTAATTAATATAGCTAACTGACCAAGATTCATTTCTGGAATTATGACTTTGTCGTATTTCTTCAGAATTTCACCAGTATTACTCGGAAATGGATTTACATGGCGTAGGTGAGCATGGGCAATTTCTATACCTTGCTTACGTGCTTCTTCGCACGCAGCATTTACTGGACCGTAAGTTGAACCCCAACCCATTACTAAAACTTTTGCTTTTCCTGAAGGATCATCCACAGAAAGGGGATCTATAGTCTTTGCGATTCCATCAACTTTGGCTTGTCGTGTGCGTACCATGAAATCGTGATTAGTTGGGTCGTATGAAATATTTCCGGTGCCATCTGCTTTTTCGATGCCACCAATTCGATGCTCTAGACCCGCAACACCTGGAATGGCCCAAGGTCTAGCTAAAGTTTCTGGATCACGTTTGAATGGCCAAAATACATCGGTGCCATCTGGCAACTTATGATTTGGTCCAGTTGCAAATTTAGGATCAATTTCAATCAGGTCAGCTTCGGATGGCACTCGCCATGGTTCGGCTCCATTTGCAATGTAGCCATCAGATAGTAAGAAAACTGGTGTGCGATAAGTAATAGCAATCCGGCAAGCTTCCATGGCAGCGTAGAAACAATCCGATGGCGATTGTGGAGCAACAATCGGAACCGGAGCTTCACCATTTCGGCCAAACATTGCTTGAAGTAAATCAGCTTGCTCTGTTTTTGTTGGTAGGCCAGTGGATGGTCCACCACGTTGAACATCCACAATAACTAGCGGCAATTCCAATGCGACGGCTAAGCCAATTGCTTCACTTTTTAGTGCCACACCAGGGCCAGATGTTGTGGTGATACCTAACATTCCTGCATAGGATGCACCGATCGCGGCACCAATTCCGGCAATTTCATCTTCAGCTTGGAAAGTTCTTACCCCAAAATTTTTGTGCTTACTTAGTTCATGCAAAATGTCACTAGCCGGAGTAATCGGGTATGAACCAAGGAAAAGTGGAAGTTTACTTCGCACTGATGCTGCAATCAGCCCATAAGCCAGCGCTAAATTACCACTTATATTTCGGTAAGTGCCCGGCAACATTTTTGCTGGTTTAACTACATATTGGTTTGCAAAACTTTCAGTAGTTTCTCCAAAAGACCAACCAGCCTGTAATGCTTTTTCATTTGCAGCCAAGATTTGTGGTTTTTTACCAAATTTTGTGCGCAAGAATTCAAGAGTTGGTTCTATCGGGCGAGAGTAAAGCCAAAGAAGCATACCTAGTGCGAACATATTCTTTGCTCGCTCAGCCTCTTTTTTAGTTATTTCGAATTCACTTAGCGCTTCAACAGTCATGGAAGTAAGTGCAATTTTATGAACGTTATATCCGTCCAGCGTTCCATCTTCAAGCGGATTTGAGGTGTAACCCACTTTAGAGATAGCTCGATCACCAAATTCGTCAGTATTTACAATGAGATCGCCGCCAAGCCGCAACTCTTTTAAATTTGCTTTTAGGGCAGCGGGATTCATGGCCACCAAAACATGCGCTTGATCTCCTGGCGTCATGATTGTGTGATCACCAAAATTTAATTGAAATGCTGAGACACCCGGGAGCGTTCCGGCAGGTGCGCGAATTTCAGCAGGAAAGTCAGGAAGAGTTTTTAAGTCGTTTCCGAAAGCAGCTGTGGTCGAGGTAAATTGGTCGCCGGTTAATTGCATACCGTCGCCCGAGTCTCCGGCAAATCTAATGATTACCTGATCGAGTTCTACGATATCTTTCGACACTTTTTCCTAGCCAATTTTCGATTCTACTTAACTCAATTTTCTCATGAACTCCTTTAGAACTCCTAACGGGTCTTGGCTATTGGACTGTGTAGATAAACCAATGCTCTAGAGTGAAAAATGTGAATTCTGGTTCGGTGTACGTATTTCAGGCTGGTTTGGCTTGTTGTGGCGTAGAAGCAGCCGCAGTCGACTTAGTTGCTAGCACCGGAGTGCAGATTGTTACTGCTGCGAATGATGCAAATGTTTTAGTTGTTGCCGGAACCGTAACCAAAGTACTAGCGCAAAAAGTAATAGCAGCGTATGAAAAATTAGCTGAGCCTAAAGTTGTAGTGGCCTTTGGCGTGTGCACCATAACCGGAGGACCTTATTGGGATTCTTATTCAGTGATTCCTGGTGCACATGAATTAATTCCGGTGAATATAAATGTTCCTGGTTGCCCACCCAGCCCAGCTGATTTAGCAAGTGCATTGACTCAAGCTCAAGCGTTGGTGAACCAAAATGCGTGAAGTTCAGCCAAATAATTGGGTTTCCGAACATGAAAATCTAAAGCAACAAGGATTTCTTCGGTTTGAGTATTTAACTGCGGCACACAACGGACAAGATGATTTTGAATTATTTACCAAAGTTGCCAAAGCTGATCTAACCGAATCAGTCCTGTTAAAAACGACTGCAGTGAAGGAAATTCAAACTTTAACTTCGGTATTTCCAGCAGCGGAATTCCATGAACGCGAAACAGGGCAAATGTTTGGC
>CAYVZD010000047.1:0-2209 GCA_964456135.1 uncultured Bifidobacterium sp. | reverse complement strand
CCAGATTGGTGTATTTCAATCGAAGCACATAGCGAGCCAGATCCAGATGCAACCCAGTACAGCAACGCACGTCGCCCAACCACAAAAAATGTCCTAGATAAATTCAGCATCAATTTTGGTGATTGCATGTGGTGTGGAATTTGCGTTGAAGTCTGTCCATTTGATGCACTTTTCTGGTCGCAAACGCCGATCGAAAGTTCAAATAATCCAGCAGATTTAGTTTTAGATCAATCGGCCCTGGTTAAATTTTTACCTGGTGCGAAAAGGTTGGATGGTACGAGTGCTCCGCAGTTAGCAGATCCACCAAGCGGCCGCAGAAAAAAGTAATTAGCGGTAGTTCGTATATTGAACTGGAAAATCTAAATCTGAAGAATTCAGTAATCGCTGTACCTCTTGCAAATCATCTCGACTTTTACCAGTTACACGTAATTCATCACCCTGAATTTGGGTTTTAACATTTTTCGGACCTTCGTCGCGAATTATTTTCCCAATCTTTTTAGCTTGCTCCTGACTGATTCCAGCCTTAAAGTCGCCATTAATTTTTACTTCTTTACCCGAAACACGCGGGTCACCAGTATTTAACGCTTTTAAACTAACACCGCGCTTTACTAGCTTTTCTTTAAAAACATCTAAAGCGGCTTTAGCGCGATCTTCAGTTGAAGAAGTTATTTCGACACCGAGTTCACCTTTCCATTCAATTTTGGTTTCGGTGCCTTTGAAATCAAAGCGGGTCGCTAATTCTTTTGCGGCTTGGCTTAGTGCATTGTCAGCTTCTTGACGATCCACTTTGCTCACAATGTCCATACTTGAATCAGCCATTAGTTCCTCGCTCCAACTTTGCTATGTGTGCTCAAAATTTTTATCGACTTGGAATAAAGACTATATAAGAGGTGATAGTCGGGTATTTCTAGGTCTAAGAACGATTGGGATATTCCTTGAATTATCGGTATTCTCGTGGGGTTGCCTATTTTTACTCACTGTATTTATAGGAAGCATGGCAGGTTGCCCGAGCGGCCAATGGGAGCGGACTGTAAATCCGTCGCGTAAGCTTCAGTGGTTCAAATCCACTACCTGCCACCATTTAAACAAGCGGGTTTGGTTAGATCAGGCTAACCTTGGGGTCTTAATTACAGTTGAATTGAGGCGCCATGACTGCACCTAAAGTTGTCATTCTTGGCGCCGGCTTTGGCGGGCTAACTGCAGCCAGAGCACTAGATAAAGATGCGCAAGTGCTGCTAATTGATCAGCATAATTATCAAACTTTTCTACCTTTGCTTTATCAAGTTTCTACAGCTGGGTTAGCAGCAGACCACGTTGCTTATCCAATTCGAGGCGCATTGCGCAAAACTAATGTGCAGTTTCGCATGGGCTCACCAGAAGCCATCGACCATCAAAATAGCACCATCACTTTGTCAGATGGGTTTGAGATTAAGTATGACCACCTAGTTATTGCACTCGGTTCGACTACTGCTGATTTTGGAGTCCCGGGAGTTACCAAGTATGCGATGGGGATGAAGACTGTCAGCGAAGCATTGAACATTCGATCAAAAGTTATGTTGGCTTATGAAAAAATGTGTGCCTCGAATGACATGCAAAGTTTTGAAATTGCAGTTGTTGGTGGTGGACCAACTGGCGTTGAAATGGCAGGTGCATTCGCAGAGTTAATTCGCGGACCTCTCAAATCAGATTATGCGCAAGTTGCCAGCCGATTTAAAGTTTCAATTATTGAAGCAGGTCCAAGATTACTGCCAACTTTTGCACCGTCGCTTGCGCAAAAAACAAAAGAAGATTTAGAAAAACTTGGTGTTACGGTTTTGACAAATACAGCCATTAAAGAGGTTAAGTCAGATTCATTAGTAACTTCCGAAGGCTCGGTTATCCCAGCCAAATTAACCGTTTGGGCAGCAGGCGTAAAAGGTGTATCAGTAATCGAAAAATTGGGTTTGCCAATTAATCGCGGAAGATTAGTTGTAGATCAAACGCTACAAGTAAACGGATTTAAAAATATTTGGGCAATTGGCGATGTTGCTGGAGTTCAAGATAACTCTGGAAACTTATTGCCAATGGTTGCACCAGTTGCAATGCAACAAGCAAGATTTTTGGCCAAGCAAATAAATTTGAGTAAATCAACAAGTGAGCTTGCGAATTTCAAGTATCGAGACAAAGGTGCAATGGCGACGATCGGTAGACATAAAGCCATCGTTGAAGT
>CAYVZD010000046.1:0-5651 GCA_964456135.1 uncultured Bifidobacterium sp. | reverse complement strand
TTGGCAATTTTTATTGCGTGTTCTGATGCGGGCAATTAATTCAAACCTTCTATTTCTCGATCACGATAGTCCAAACCGACAACTATCCGAACATCGGCATAGGAATCTAACGTAAAGTCCCAAACTATAGGAACCTCAGAAAGACCTAAATTATTTCTCAGTGCTTCAACTTTTTCGATATCAGCTGTAACGCTGGTTGTGATCTGGGTAATCTCAGGCGTTTCACTGCTACCGCCATCAATAAAGCCAAGTCCAAGTTGAGCAATTTGATCAGCTATCAATACTCGATCACCAGCGAATTGTGATTTAACTTCAACGCGAATAGCGGTCGAACCTGGGTAGACCAAGACTCGAGGTGAAATTTTGGCTAGTTCATCCCAGAGTTTTGGTTGTTTTATTCGCAACCAGGTTGTATCTGGCATCAATTCAAGGCCAGACGAATCAGTATCAACTTTTACATAGTTTGCCGCGGGCCATAAATTTTGTTGATTAATTGCCACAAAAAAAGTAGCTAAGTCATCCACAGATACATCAGATCGAGCCAAGGAACCGAGTGAAGCTAGCGTTTCAGCAATTGTTGATTGCTCCATCGGTAAATTATTTAGCATTGCCCTAATGACAATGTTCATGCGATTTATCTGTTCATCTTCATTTTCTATTAACTGCTTCACCAGCGCATACCCGGCCGCATATTGCCCAGTTAATTTTTGTTGTCCTGGAGCCACGTAAAGCGGTTCTTGATCGGGGCCACTAACCAGCAGCCCAGTAGCCGCAGTCACATCTACTCCACCAACACTGTCTACAAGACCGGCAATTGCCAATCGTTGTAACGCAAGAGTTGCATCAATCCGGACTCCCATTGAGATGCTTAGTGCATCTGCTATTTCTCTGGGTGAGACTTGTGTGCCAGCTTGTTGAATAGTCATCAAGCCTGCTTGGCCAAATTGTGTTGCAACTTGCGGCGGAATATTTAGTACCTGTAAGCCAGTTCCAGGCTCTTTAACCAAAAGTGCCAAGCCAGAAATTGATTTATCATCCTCAGCTAATTGCAATAAGACTGTTTTTATTTCAGAGTTAGCAAATGGAGTGAAAGCGGCCTCTTGCTCAATTTGTTGACCGCGCAAGAAAAATGTTGCAGTTAGTAACGCTAAAGATAACAGTGTTGCAGTTAGCCACTTTATGAATACTGGAACCCGATTCACTATTTATAAAGCCCTAGTTTTTCGATTTGCTGTTCTACTGCGCTCGGAACTAGATATTTAATAGGTTTTCCAGTTGCAACTCTTTTTCTAATGTCTGTTGCCGAAACCGCAATTTCTGGAATTCTGACAAATTCGAAAGGAAAATCTAAATCGACTTTAAGTACCTCATTGCGATTAACGCCCACAATGGTGACTAATTTTGTTAATCTTTCAAACTCGTGCCAAGTGGGCAAATTAACAAGCGCATCAGTACCAAGAATTAAAAAGTACTTATTAGTTGGATTGTTTTGGGTAAGTTCATTGATTGTGTCAATTGTGTAGGTTGGGCCCGACCTTGAAATCTCGATATCACTTGAGCTAAATCGTTTGTCACCAGCGATGGCCAAATTAATCATGTTCAGGCGGTCAAGGCCCGAGGTAATTGTTCGAGTCGATTTTTGCCAAGGGTTTCCGGCTGGAATGAAAATTACCTGATCCAGGTTTAAGGCGCTATGCACTTCACTTGCCGCAATCAAGTGCCCAAGGTGAATTGGGTCAAATGTTCCACCCAGTAACCCAATCCGCACTGAAACTCCACGTTATTACTTTTGATTTTTAAAAGTGAACTACCTAACAGCCTAGTCAAGATATAGATTTGGCTTAAATTAAAGGTTGTAATGCAAACTGTTGAACATCTCGTAGTTGGTGGCGGCGCCATGGGTTTGGCAACCGCTTGGCAACTTGCAAAAAACGACCGAGAAGTAACAGTCCTTGAGCAGTTTGAATTAGACCACAAATCAGGCAGTTCACATGGCGGCACCAGAATTTTTCGAGTGTCTTACCGAGATCCCCTTTACACGAATCTTGCACTTTCAAGTATCGACTTATGGCGAGAACTTGAAAGTGAAACCAGTTCGGTACTGCTTGAACAAATTGGCCAAATAGATCATGGCAAAGAGGATGCACTTTCTGACGTTAAAAATTCACTTGATCGACATGGACTTTCTTACAGTGTTCTCACACCGAGTCAAGCCCTTGAGCGTTGGCCAGGAATGAATTTTGATCGTGAAGTTGTTTTTAGTCCAGATGGTGGACGAGCGAATGCTGCGCAAACTATTCAGAGTTTGGCACTTGCAGTTACAGAACTTGGTGGAAAAATTTCGGTAAATTCTCGAGTCACAAATGTCAGACTTGAAAATGATTTTGCTGTTGTTGAAACCGAGAATGAAACTTATCGGTCTAAATCTCTGACAATCGCAGCAGGCAGTTGGGTGCATAAATTAATTGGTCACCTGGTTAAGTTACCAACGTTAACTATAGACATCGGTCAACCTGCTCATTACCAACCGATTTCAAGTTTGGCAGCTGCCGATAATTGGCCAAGTTTTATTCACCATGGTGACGGTCGACGTGTAGAAACGAATCTTGCATTTAGTGCTTATGGACTTTACTCACCAGGTGAAGGAATGAAAATCGGCACCTGGGCCAATACTCCACCGATCGATCCAGATGATCGAGATTTCACGGTGAACTTTGACTTGTTAGATCAACAGAATAAATACGTTGAGAAATGGTTTCCTGGATTGCAAGTGGATACCGCTGATCCAATAAGTTGTCTATTTACTAATACTGTTGATGAACATTTCATTCTTGATCGCAAAGGTCCAATTACCGTTTGTTCACCTTGTTCAGGACACGGATTTAAGTTTGTGCCGATTATTGGCAAACTCACTGCGCAATTAGCAATGGGTGCATCACAAACTGTCCGTCAGTGGCAACTCCCTAGCTAATTATCTAAATCAGCCTGAGTGATTACCTGAACTTCTTCATCTTGGCCATTACCGAATTGTCTGGCTTTATGTGCGGCTAAACGTTGTGCTGCACCAGGTCGATTATTTTCAATTAGACGCTCATCAGTTCCACGTGGACCTTGATGCAAATCGCTGGCAGTTGGTTGCCAGTCAAAGACAACAGAATTTTCATCTGCTCCGATTAAAACTTCACTGCCAGCCACAGCTCCAGCTTTTGCCAATGCAACTTCGATCCCAGCTCGGGCTAACCGATCGGCCAAATAGCCAACGGCTTCATCATTTGAAAAATCAGTTTGTCTAACCCATCGCTCCGGTTGCTCACCTTGGATTCGATATCTAATTGCGCCATCATGTTTTTCAACAGTTACGGTAAAGCCTGAATCGTCTACTGATTTAGGTTTAATAGTTACTCGAGGCCGTACTTCTGCCGCCAGCTGCGCAGCCAACCTGGCGTCTTTAACAATTTGGGCCATGGCAAAACCTAATTCGCGTAAACCTTCATGACTAACAGCAGAAACCATGAAAGTTTGATATCCGCGTGCATGTAAATCTGGCAAAACAATCTCGGCTAAGTCGCGCCCTTCGGGTATGTCGATTTTGTTAAGAACAACTAATCGTGGTCGGTCAGCTAAGCCACCGTATTGCGCTAACTCATGTTCGATTGCATCTAAGTCACCAACTGGATCACGGCCAGGCTCAAGAGTTGCACAATCTAGAACGTGCACCAGTGCCGCACAGCGTTCGATGTGACGTAGAAATTCAAGACCTAATCCCTTACCTTGGCTGGCACCAGGAATTAATCCGGGAACATCAGCCATGGTGAAAACTATGTCGCCAGCTTTAATTACACCTAAATTGGGCTCGAGTGTGGTGAATGGATAATCTGCAATTTTTGGTCGAGCTGCAGACATGGCAGCAATTAACGAAGACTTACCTGCACTTGGAAACCCGATTAAACCAACGTCGGCAACAGTCTTTAACTCTAAAATCACATCACGACTAACACCTGGTTCACCGAGTAGCGCAAAACCAGGTGCTTTGCGTCGGGTTGAAGCAAGTGCTGCGTTACCTAATCCGCCTCGGCCACCTTCAGCGACTACGTAACGAGTTCCTGCGCCAACTAAGTCTGCTAAAACAGTTCCATCTGATAGTGAAACTACGGTTCCTTCGGGAACTGGTAATTCTAGATCAGGACCAAAAGCACCATTCTTATGATCGCCCTGGCCTGGTTTTCCGTTGCCAGCTGCGCGATGTGGACTGCGATGAAAATCTAAAAGCGTTGTAACAGCTGGTTCAACGACGAGGACAACGTCGCCGCCTTTGCCGCCGTTTCCACCGTCAGGTCCACCTAACGGTTTAAATTTTTCTCGATGGACTGAAGCACATCCATTGCCACCGTTTCCGCCTTGAACGTGCAAAACAACACGATCAACAAATGTTGTCATGTTGTCTCCTTCTTAATAAGAAAAGCGGGCCCAGCGTGGGCCCGCTAATCACAAACTTGCCGATTGTTATTCAGCTGGAACGATGTTGATTACGCGACGACCACGGCGTGAACCGAATTCAACTGCACCCGCGGTTAATGCGAAAAGAGTGTCATCGCTACCACGACCAACATTTAGACCTGGATGAAAGTGAGTTCCACGTTGACGAATAATGATTTCACCAGCGTTTACTAACTGGCCACCAAATCGCTTTACGCCAAGACGTTGTGCATTTGAATCGCGACCATTACGAGTACTCGAGGCACCTTTTTTATGAGCCATGACTTACTTACCTGTCTTCTTTGGGGCTGATTTCTTAGCCGGAGCTTTTTTTGCTGGCGCCTTTTTCGCAGGGGCCTTCTTAGCTGGTGCTTTCTTAGCTGGTGCTTTCTTAACAGCTTCAGTTTTTACTTCTGCATCTTCAGTCGCAACATTCTTAGCAACTGGAGCTACAGCTTTCTTGGCTGTCTTTTTAACTGTCTTCTTGCCAGTTTTTGCTTCAAGCTTGTCGTTTGCTGAAATCTTTACATCGCCAATTGAAATAATTTGAACTTCAGTTAATGCAGAACGGTGTCCTTGGCGACGACGGTAACCAGTTTTGTTTTTATAGCGAAGGATTTCGATCTTCTTACCTTTAGTGTGATCGATTACTTCAGCAGTGACTACTACTGAGCCTGCCTTTGCGTTAACTTTTCCGCCATCGACAATCATTACGGTTGGAAGGGTTAAAACTTCGCCAGGTTTTGCCGTAACGCGATCAAGGCTAATTAGGTCGCCGACGGCAACTTTCTCTTGGCGGCCACCAGCTTTAACAATCGCGTACACGATTTCTCCTTGCACTCTTTTAAGTGAACTCTTTGCTTTTTCGTCTGTTTTTGGGTGAAAACCCTTAATACGTAAGCCTCATAAGGTTACGGATTAAAGGGCCTTCGGGTCAAACTGAAGCCATTGCCCAGTTGAAATTAACTGACTGTTTCGTGGTCATTTTCGTGAATTTGGCCATTTTCAGCCAATTTTTCACTGGACTCTTCATGATGGTGGCCATCTTGGTGGTGCTCAGCGCCGCGATTGGATTTTCGGCCAGTCTTAGCCCCGTCCATATTTATCACTACGCCCCGACCATTGCAGTGGTCACATGATTCGCTGAATACCTCAAGTAGTCCTGCCCCGATGCG
>CAYVZD010000045.1:1525-5862 GCA_964456135.1 uncultured Bifidobacterium sp. | reverse complement strand
TTTGTCAAAATGGGCCGAAAACCCTTGCAGCATTTGAAAAAACTAATTTACAAATTTCCTCTTCAGATTGGCCACGAAGGCGTGAAATTTCCCGAACTGTTAACGCCACATGCGCAGAAGTATTTGGTTGTCCTCGATAAGGAACTGGAGTTAAAAATGGCGAATCCGTTTCGACTAAAAGTAATTCATCCGGAACTACTTTTACTGCTTCGTGTAAATTTTTTGCATTTTTAAAAGTTACTGTCCCAGCGAAAGATAAATACCAACCATGGTCCGCACAAACTTTGGCCATTTGTTCATCACCTGAATAACAATGAAAAACTACAGTTTCAGGACTTCGGTAATTTAGCAAAGTATCAATCACATCATCATGTGCTTCACGATCATGAATGATTACCGGTTTGTTGTGCTTGATTGCCATGTCAATGTGGGCTCGAAAAGATTCATGTTGAGCCTGAGCTTGGTTTTTATCAGTTCGGTAATAATCCAAACCAGTTTCGCCAAGCCCACGAACTTGTGGCAGCGCTGCAAGTAAATCAATTTGCTCAAGCGAACCAGCTAAATCTGGATCATGTGCTGCAGCATTTGGGTGAAGAGCAACTGTGGCAAACACGTCATTAAATTTTTCTGCTGTCTGCGCAGCCCACCTGGAACTTGCCACATCACAACCAACTTGGATGACTTTAGTGACACCAACTTTTGCTGCGTTTGCTAGGGCTTGCCCAACATCAGGAAGTATTTGCTCGTCGTCGTATGAGACATCCATGTGACAGTGTGTGTCAACAACTGGATGCGCAAGTGGAGCAACATCAAACTCTTTAGGCACAAGTCAAAGGTACATGTTTAGTCGACTAACCTGTAATTAGAAAACAAATCTTCGTAGGTGCTTCATTGTTAAACCGAATCAGTGGACTTGATGGTCTACGTGGTATCGCAGTTTTAGCTGTGATCATTTATCACCTTGAATTAGGTTTTCTACCTGGCGGCTTTCTTGGCGTCGACATATTTTTTGTATTGTCTGGATTTTTAATCACATCGATTCTGATTACTGAAATTAACCAAACTGGTCGAATTGATCGTGCTGCGTTTTATTTACGACGGTTAAGGCGTTTGATGCCAGCCCTGCTTTTAATGTTGACGTTTGTTGTAATCATCGTGGGCTTTTGGGCTAAAGATGCCGCATACCCAGTTCGCCGCGACTTACCTTGGGCATTAACTTTTGTTCTCAATTGGTCTTATCTATTTTTTGACGAATCTTATTTTGTTAATTTGTCTAGACCACCATTACTGCAACATTTATGGTCGCTTTCAATAGAAGAACAGTTTTATGTGATTTGGCCAATTGTTTTAATTTTGATCGCTAAGTTGAAGTTATCTGAACAAGCTCTGCGCAAAGTAATTTTTACCGTTGCAAGTATTGGAGCACTAGCGACAACTGCTTGGATGGCTTACCTGTCAGTAAAGAATGGTTACCCAACTCCTAATGACCCAAGCCGCGTTTATTTTGGTACTGATACCCACAGCATGGGTTTATTAATTGGTTGCGCCGCCGCAGCACTTTGGTACCCGGCAAAATTGAACCCGAATTTAACTCACGATCGAAAAAACTTATTAAATTTACTTGCCTTAACTAGTTTTGCTGGATTACTTTACTTTTTATTTTTTGTAAGTGAGTTAAGTAAGAATTTGTATTTATTTGGTTTTGCCTTAGTAGGCCTAGCCACCGTCATCGTAGTTTTCTTAGCAACGCATCCAGGTTTGAAACTTGGAAAATATTTAGGCATTAAGCCACTTGTTTGGTTAGGCGAAAGATCTTACGGACTTTACATCTGGCACTGGCCAATTTTCATGCTACTTAGACCAGGTATCGACGTTAGTTGGTCTGAGAATGTAAATACTGTTATTCGAATTTTGTTATTACTAGTTATTGCTGAAGTTTCATATCGATTTGTTGAAATGCCGGTGCGAAATGGTGCCGTCGGTAATTTGATTAGTCGTTGGCGAGCAAGTGGAATTCCACGACCAAGATTTATCCAACTAGCCAGTTTCATTGTGATTCTGACTATCTTTATTAACGCAGTATTTGGCATGTATCGCGCGCCAGCAGCAAATGCACAAAGTGTGCTTGGCTTTGGCGGCATCACTTCTATTGATCAAGATCCAACTGGAGCGCCAATTGCGCCAAGCCCTTCACCTACGCCAGAAGCGACAATTTCAATTCCAGCTGATTCAGATGCGCCACAACCAACTACTGGCGAAATTAAGTTAGCTAATTACCCACTGGTTATTTTTGGTGATTCAGTCATTCTTTCTGCAGCTAATCCACTTACTGAGACATTGGGTGATATTGCGATTGATGCAGAGATTGGCCGCCAACCAGCAGAGATTGCGCAACGGATTGAAATTCGCCGAAGCGAACAAAGATTAGGTAACGATGTAGTGATCCACATGGGTAGCAATGGCCCAATTGCGCGCGATGACTTAGAGCCAATTTTGCAAGACTTAAGCGATCATCGACGAGTTGTACTGGTAAATGTAAAAGTGCCACGTAAGTGGATGAAGCAGAGCAACGAAATGATCAACGAGCTTGTTCCGCTTTATCCAAATGTGCGATTGGCAGATTGGGCATCAACTGCGCAAGGAAAACGTAAATACTTTGCGCCCGATGGAGTTCATCTAACTAAAAGCGGTGGCCGAGCACTTGCCGAGCTTATTCAAGCAACCTTGAATGCACCTTAAATAGATTCTGGTTCTTCAATTCTTGGGAACATTGTTTGTCCCTTAGTGACTTTTACGCCTGGCTTTAATTGACCCCAAGTGGCTACGTTGGTTAAAGAAAGTTTTAATCCTGATTCAACTGCGCCAATATCTGACCAAAGTTGAGTCATTGATTTAGGCATAATCGGTTGGTACCAAATCGCAATAGCGCGAAGTGACTCACAAATTGTGTAAAGAATTGTGGCTAGACGCTCACGCTGGCTTTCATCTTTTGCCACTACCCAAGGCTCTTGCTCTGTCACATACAGATTCACTGCATCGATAAATTCTTTAACGCTAAGAATTCCACCTTGAAAGTTAAATGACCTAATTGCACTATCAACTACATTCGCAGTTTCTGTTAATTGATTAACTATTGCTTGATCCGCTGAAGATAACGAACCACTTGCCGGTAACTTTCCATCAAAATACTTTTCAATCATGGCTTGCGCACGACTGGCTAAATTGCCTAAGCCATTAGCAAGTTCAGATGTATAGCGAGCAGCTAAATCTTCCCAAGAAAAGTTTCCGTCTTGTCCGAAAATAATTGCCCGCATGAAGTAATAACGGAAGGCATCGCTACCAACTAAATCGACAATACTTTGTGGTGAAATACCGGTGAGTTTTGATTTACTCATTTTCTCGCCACCCACAAGCAGCCAACCATGAGCAAAAACACATCCTGGTAATGGCAAACTTCCAGCCATCAACATTGCTGGCCAAATAACTGCATGGAATCGCAAAATATCTTTGCCAACTAAGTGCACATCTGCTGGCCAAGTGCTTGAAAACTTCTTACCACCCGCTGACGTTGGGTCATCCCCTAATCCAACGGCGGTGGCGTAATTAAGAAGGGCGTCAAACCAAACGTAAACAACTTGTGACTCATCCCACGGAACTTTGATCCCCCAATCAAAAGTTGAACGCGAGATTGATAAGTCCTGAAGTCCAGAACGTAGGAACGACATAACTTCGTTGTATGCAGATTCAGGTTGAATTGCTTTCGGATTTTTCTCATAATGCGCAATTAATTGGTCCGTAAAAGCAGAAAGTTTAAAGAACCAGTTTGTTTCACTAACTATTTCAACTGGTTTTGAATGAATTGGACAAAGTTGCTGTCCGCTTTCTTCAACTAAATCACCAGGGAGTTTGAACTCTTCGCAACCGACACAATATGGACCTTCGTAAGATCCTTCATAAATAAAACCTAAGTCCTTTAATTTTGTTAAGTAAGCCTGAACCCGTTGTGTATGCCGACTTTGTGTTGTGCGAATGAAATCATCATTTGCTGCGTCGATTACATCCAGAACTGGTAGCCAAGATTTTTCAACTAAATTATCGGCCCAAACTTGCGGGGCAACATTATTGGCTTGGGCAGATCGCATAACTTTTTGACCGTGCTCATCAGTACCAGTCAGAAACCAAACATTTTCGCCAGCTAATCGATGCCAACGGGTTAAAACGTCTCCGGCAACGGTCGTATAAGCATGGCCGATGTGCGGTGCGTCATTTACGTAATAGATCGGCGTCGTTAAATAAAACGCCTTATCGTTGCCCGCAGTCATAACCGAAATTCTATT
>CAYVZD010000045.1:0-1425 GCA_964456135.1 uncultured Bifidobacterium sp. | reverse complement strand
GCGTCGTTAAATAAAACGCCTTATCGTTGCCCGCAGTCATAACCGAAATTCTATTGCAGAAAATTGCCTGCTAATTCTGTTTGCTCGCCAGCACTGCATCATAAACATCGCGCTTTGGCACAGATAGTTCTTTAGCAACATCGGCTATGGCATCACGTTGCGAAATACCTAATGCCACCCGTGTTTGCACTAACTCGACCCATTCGGAAGGGTCTAACACTGCAACTGGCTTACTACCCGAGACAACCAAAGTGATTTCGCCAAGAATCTCTTGCACAGCCCAATCAAGTAACTGCGCAAAAGTTCCGCGAACTACTTCTTCATAGGTTTTAGTTAATTCACGACAGATCACGGCTTGGCGATCATTACCAAATACTTTTGCAAAATCATCTAGTGTTTCTACCAACCGATGCGGTGCTTCGAAAAACACCATGGTTCGAGGTTCATTAACTAACTGGGCTAAAAATTTTTCGCGCTCGCCAGATTTACGTGGCAAAAAGCCTTCGAAAGTAAATCGATCAACTGGTAAGCCACTAACTGCAAGTGCAGTTAAAACGGCTGAGGGTCCGGGAATAACCGAAACTTTTACGCCACTTCCGATTGCTGCCTGCACAATTCGATAACCCGGATCGCTAACTGTTGGCATCCCTGCATCGGAAATCACCACTACTTTGTTTCCTGCTTGTACACGCTCAATTAATTCAGGTGACTTACTTTCTTCAACTGCGTCATAAAACGACCAAATTTGTGCGTTAGTTGAAATTCCCAAATCTTGCAGTAATCGTTTTGCTCGCCGTGAATCCTCAGCAGCAATAATGTCAGCAGTTTCAAGTGCCTCACGCAATCGTGGCGAAGCATCTGCGCTATTTCCGATTGGCGTTGCCGCCAAGATTAACTGCCCACTCACCTGTCCATCTTCCCCGATCTAGGTTGGTCAAACAAATAAGCGGTAACTTTAGATGGTGAGTTCTGCGCAATTAGAGTCTTCGCAAACACCAGACAAGTTTGACTTAGATATTAAAAAACCAATGGCCGCAGGTTTACGCGGTTGGCTTGGACCGCTAGCCGCAACTGCAGTTGCAGCAGTACTTCGGTTGCCTAACTTAGGCACACCTCACGCGCTAGTTTTTGATGAAACTTACTACGCCAAAGATGCATTAAGCCTTTTAAATTTTGGAGTTGAGAAAAAGTTTGTCGAAGGTGCTAACGAAAAATTACTTGCCTCTGATGGTCAAAATTATTTAGATATTTTTGTTAATCAGCCGGCTTATGTCGTTCACCCACCAATTGGTAAGTGGATTATCGCCAGCGGTGAAGCAATATTCGGTGCGACTCCATTTGGTTGGCGAATCGCAGTAGCAATTCTTGGAATTCTTAGCGTTTTGCTAACAGCGCGAATTACTCGTCGACTAACTAATTCCAATT
>CAYVZD010000044.1:0-6316 GCA_964456135.1 uncultured Bifidobacterium sp. | reverse complement strand
ATCGAGATTTTGAAGAGATGTCATTAACAACGAGCCTTTCGTCATCTGTGTTCAACTACTTTGTTGAACCGGACTTGGCACCGTGTCGCTAGGCCTTACGGAGTTTGCGATGGTTGCCGGGGCTTCATAGGGCCGTTCCCTCTGCCCCTCTGGATGAGGTGTATTCAGTTATGTATTTAGTTGTGGTGAAACTGTAGCACTCGATTGGCTAATTGAAAAACGCCGTTGTTGATTCGCCTTGTGGTGGTTGCAACACACAAAATTCGTTGCCTTCTGGGTCGGCCAGGACTACCCAAGTTACGTTTGGATCTTGGCTTTGACCAATTTCCACTTCGACGGCACCGAGTTTTTTAATCCGCTCAACTTCGGCATCTCGGTCATCTGGACGCAGATCTAAGTGCAATCTATTTTTAACAATTTTTTTATCTGGAACTTTTAAAAACAAAATATCGGGTGCCACATTTTGTAACGGTGATCCTGCGGGTGGTTCAACTACAACTTCAAATTCAGATTCGTGGGTAACTTGCCAACCTAAAACTTCGCCCCAGAATTCACCAAGAAGTTTTGGATTATGGCAATCAATGGTTAAACACTGAATGCGAATCATTTACTGCGCCAAAACAATAGTTAGCGCAGTTTGGCTAAAGTCACCTTCAGCCGGTGCAATCATGCCATTCACATTTGTTGATAGAGCTAACTCAGTTGCTGCTGCTTCATAACCTGCTGGATAGAAAACCATGTTTTGCATAAACAGGTCGCCATCCCAGTTACCAACTTCTTGGATAGTCCAGTTTTCAAAAACTAAATTGTCGCCAACTTGTTTGGCATAACCTGCGCGATCAGTTCCATTCAGCACGATTACTGGAAGGCGCTCGACTAATCCTGGGACTTCAGTTGGCGTTGGTGATGGCGTTACTTCCATTTGTGTTGGGCTAGCCAAAACAGATGGCATCGTCTGCGCGACTTCATCATTTGCCCCACTTAAACCAAGTAGTTGCACGCCAACAAAAGCAAGACCGGCGACACTGCCGGAAATGACAATTAGTGGAACGATAATGCGTTTTTTCAATTGGCCGCCAGACATATTGGCCCGCCTTACTTGTTTAGTTCGATACCTAGACGACGTGCAGAACGTGCGCGCTGACGAGCAGCCCGCATACGTTGTAAGCGCTTAACCAACATTGGATCAAAAGCCAATGCTTCTGGTTGATCAATTAGTGCATTTAAAACTTGGTAGTAACGAGTAGCCGACATGTCGAATTGTTCGCGGATCGCTTGCTCTTTGGCTCCAGCGAATTTCCACCATTGGCGTTCGAATTCGAGAATGCGCTGATCGCGTTCTGGTAATCCACCTGAATTATCTGCAGACATAGCGCGTAGGGCTTCACTCACATCATCAATGTTAGAGGCAGACTCATTAATACCCGTGGTAACCCCCTCGCTCGGGGTGTCATTTTGTGTCGAGAGTTGAGCGTCAAACATGTTGTCGTCCCTCTCTTCCGGATTCATCTGCACCAAATTCTTTTGCCTAATTCGACTCTTCCAATTGAAACATATGTGAGAGGTGTGACATATGGGGCGGAAGATATCAATAAACACCGATACGACAGACTAGAAAGCGTGTCAGAAGTCTCAGTAAAAAGCTGGTTACCCCTGTGGATCGTAATTTCACTTACTTGGGGCTGCTCATTTTTATTCATTAAAGTTGCCGGAACATTCTTAGATCCATTTCAACAAACTTTTGCACGCCTTGCCCTGGGCTCGATTGTTTTAATGCCATTTTTATTACTAACTAAAAGAAAATTCATCACCGATAAAAAGGCACTTAGCCACCTGTTGTTTTTGTCGGTAGTCGCACATGTAATTCCATTTTCGTTATTTGCTTGGGCCGAACACTATTTAACTTCAATCGCAGCGAGTTTAATTAATTCAATGCTTGCACTTTGGGTAGCACTTTTTGCGGTTTGGTTCCTACCTGAAGAAAAACTTAATCGCACTAAATTTTTTGGATTATTACTTGGATTTTTTGGCATCATGATTTTGCTTGGAGTTTGGGAAGCATCGTTCCAAGGTAACTGGCTTGCTTACACTGCCTGCGTAATTGCCACCATTGGATACGCAATCGCCAACATTTGGACCCGCAAATTCATTTCGCCCATGAAACTTGATCCTGTTTCAGCAACTGTCGCCCAGCTTTCAATCGGTGCCACAATTCTTGGCATCATTTCATCAATAGTTTCGACAACGCCTAGTAGTTATCCAGTTGACGGCGTCATTGCGATCTTGTTGTTGGGTGTAGTTGGTACAGGGGTTGCTTTCGCGTTGAATTTAGAGTTGATTAATCGATCGGGATCGATCATTAGTTCGACTACGGCATACTCCATGCCGATTGTTGCCACAATTGCTGGAATTATTTTTCTAAGTGAAAAATTAAATTGGTATGAACCAATTGGAATAATTCTGGCTTTATTTGGTATCGCTATTACGCAAGGCCTACTCAAATCACGTAGTTCAGCCAAAGCTGCCCAGTAAAGTTAAAACATGCGTATTGCAGTTGGTTCAGATCACGCTGGATTCCATTTAAAAACCGCGCTTCGTGATTGGTTAGTTGACCAAGGTCACGAAGTCGAAGATGTTGGAACTTTTTCGGCTGAACGCGCTGACTACCCAATTTATGGCGCAGCAGCAGCTGCAAAAGTTGCAAATGGTGATGCAGACTTTGGCGTTGTTGTTTGTGGCAGTGGTCAAGGTATTTGTATGGCCGCAAATAAAGTTGCTGGAATTCGCGGCGCAGTAATTCGCGATGAGCAAGATGCACAAATGAGTCGACTTCATAATGATGCAAACGTTGCTTGTTTTGGCGAGCGAGTTACCGATAATGAAACTGCAATTAATGCGCTACGAGTATTTTTAGCTACTTCATTTGAAGGCGGTCGTCATCAAGCCCGCGTCGATTTACTTGGTGAATTAGATCAGAAGTAATTTTTAAGAGCCCCCTGTCCGGATTGAACGGACGACCGCTCGCTTACAAGGCGAGTGCTCTACCACTGAGCTAAGGAGGCCGGGATTAAACAGTTAAGTCTTAATAAGTGTTTAAGCCGTAGAACAGTCTATGAATTACTTGGTTTTTCCCAAAATTCTGGTCACGACTTCTAGTTACCCGCTTAGAATTAAAGGGTTGCAAAGAATTTTGTAACAGCTTGTGGTTGAAAAGCCACAAGTCCTTTACAACGGATCGTCCGGCACGTGCCTGCCGGTGAAGGAGAACAAAATGGCTGCTGTCGTATTCGACCATGCATCAAGAAAATACCCAGGCTCAGATAAGCCAGCGGTAGACAAACTAAATCTAGAAATTAAAGATGGCGAGTTTCTCGTCCTAGTTGGCCCATCTGGTTGCGGTAAATCAACATCGCTTCGGATGTTGGCTGGCCTTGAAGAAGTTACCGAAGGTTCGATCCGAATTGGTGATCGCGACGTAACTGACGTGCCACCAAAAGATCGTGACATTGCGATGGTGTTCCAGAACTATGCGCTTTACCCACACATGTCAGTCGAAGAAAACATGGGCTTTGCACTAAAAATTGCTGGCGTAAGCAAAGAAGAAATTCATCAGCGCGTTGTTGAAGCTGCCAAAATCCTAGATCTTGAAGCCTATTTAGATCGCAAACCAAAGGCACTTTCTGGTGGTCAACGTCAGCGTGTGGCGATGGGACGTGCGATTGTGCGTAACCCACAAGTGTTCTTAATGGACGAACCACTTTCAAACTTAGATGCAAAACTGCGCGTACAAACTCGTACGCAAATCGCATCGCTACAACGTCGACTTGGGGTAACTACGGTTTATGTAACCCACGACCAAGTTGAAGCTATGACAATGGGTGATCGAGTTGCTGTGCTGAAAGACGGCATCTTGCAACAAGTAGATACGCCAACCAATCTTTATAACCATCCAGTTAATGCATTTGTGGCTGGCTTTATTGGTTCACCTGCGATGAACTTGCTTGATCTTAAGTTTGATGATGCAGGTGTAGTGATCGAAGGTGCACACATCCCGCTGCCAAGCGCTGCACTAACAGCTGCAAAAGCAGAAGGTCTGAGTGAAATCACAGTTGGCTTCCGCCCTGAGGACCTAGTCGAAGATGCAAATGGTTTTGCGGTGACAATCGATTTAGTCGAAGTACTTGGTGCTGATGCTTATGTTTACGGTTCAGTAAAAGACGCCGGTGGTACCGAACGACAAATTACTGTTCGCGTTGATGGTCGTAATACGCCTGCGAAAGGTTCAACAATTAAGTTGACTCCAACTGCAGGTCACTTACACGTCTTTAGTACTCGCACTGGCAACCGGTTAGGTTAATCAGCAAAATTAATTACCAAATAGGTTCTTAATGGCATTACAAGTAATGGCGGCTCCAAACGAGCCTGACTTATTGTTTTTGCCGTGGAGTCACTTACTCGAACAATGGCCAGACGAAGCAACAGTTTCACTTCCAAAAGGTATTAGTCGGCACATCGTTAAGTTTGTACGCCTAAATGGTGTGGTTTATGCAATTAAAGAAACGCAGCAACCGATAGCCGAACGTGAATACGAGTTACTGCAACGTTTAGTTCGTCGCGGAGTTCCATGTGTTGAGCCTGTTGCAGTTATCTCAGGCCGCGAAGATCGCGATGGCGCTGAATTGCCAGCTGCGCTAATGACTCGGCATTTAGAGTTCTCGCTGCCTTATCGAGCGCTGTTTTCATCAACGCTTAAACCAGACACTGCGATTCGCCTGCTTGATGCACTTGCGCTGTTATTAGTGCGATTACATCTAGTTGGCTTTAGTTGGGGTGACTGCTCGCTTTCTAATACTTTGTTTAGGCGCGATGCTGGTGCATTCGCTGCTTACTTAGTTGATGCTGAAACAGGCACATTAGAGGGCAAACTTTCTGATGGCCAACGTGATTACGACGTTGATTTAGCGGTAACCAATGTGACTGGCGAATTAATGGATCTGCAAGTTGCTGGGTTACTGCATGAGTCAATTGACCCGATTGTTACTGGCGAACAAATTAGAGCGCGGTATCAAAAACTTTGGACTGCAATCACCAGTCCGTTGGTTATGGCACCAAGTGAGCGTTACAAACTTGATGAACGAGTGCGCAAACTAAATGAAATGGGCTTTGACGTTGCTGAAATGATTGCAACAACACCGCTGCATCCGAGTGACGATGAAATTCGAATTGTGATGACACCAAAAGTTGTTGATGCCGGTCATCATGCCCGCAGGTTGATTCGCCTTACTGGACTTGATGTTGAAGAAAACCAAGCACGTCGGCTACTTAACGATCTTGATCAATACCGACTTGAAATTGGTTTAAAAGCCGAAGATGAAGAATTAGCTGCACATAAATGGGTTACTGAAGTTTTTGAACCAGTTACTAATGCTGTGCCCAAAAATATGCGTGGCAAATTAGAGCCAGCTGAGTTGTATCACGAAGTATTACAACATCGATGGTTTATGTCAGAAAAAGCTGGCAAAGATGTGGGTCGCGATGTTGCGGTAACTGATTACATTAAAAAGATTTTGGTTAATAAGCCTGAAGAAAAAGCAATCATTGGATCAAATATGGATTCAGAACTTGAGAACACTCAAGAAATGCGAATTGTTTTTCCGGCCGATATGGAAGACATCGACGAAGTTAGTTAACTATCCGATACTTCGAAGTTTAGAAATTTCATACATTGCAACGCCTGCTGCAACGCCTGCATTGAGTGACTCAGTTTCATCAAACATCGGAATTGAAATGATGTGGTCGCAAGTATCGCGAACTAGTCGGGACATTCCAGTTGCCTCGCCACCAACAACTAAAACAATTGGTCCGTTAACTAAATCTGCATCTAGTTCATGTAAATTCACATCACCGTCAGCATCAAGGCCAAATACTGTGCAACCAGCTTTTTGATAGGCCACTAACTCACGCGTTAAATTCACCGCCCGTGCAACTGGTACACGAGTTGCAGCACCGGCTGAAGTTTTCCAGGCAGATGCAGTCATCCCGGCTGCGCGACGCTCTGGAACTAAAACACCATCAGCGCCAAAAGCTGCTGAACTTCTAATTACTGCACCTAAGTTACGTGGATCAGTCACACCATCAAGAGCAACGATGAAAGGTGAATGTTCACCTTCGAATGCATCTTTTAATAAACCTTGTGGGTCAGCATATTTGTAAGGAGGGATTCGAAGTGCCACACCTTGGTGCAAAGCACCGTCAGTCATGCGATCTAATTCACCGCGTGGTGATTCAAGTAACGCTAAACCTCGTTCATTAGCTA
>CAYVZD010000043.1:0-6735 GCA_964456135.1 uncultured Bifidobacterium sp. | reverse complement strand
GTTTTAGGATTAAAAGTAAAAAATCTGCAAATAGAAAACATAGCTACTACTGGAAAAACTCTGCCCGAATTTGCTCAAATGTGGTTGGAGTTGGTTAGTTAGTGGTCAATTACGACGAGGATAAATTTGATCGGCCAAGCCGATTTAATTCACGTCGCAGATCTAAAGATCGTCCAGATTTTTCTACAGCTCAAATCGGGCAAGTTATTGGAATAGATCGAGGTCGGATCACTTGTGTTTATCCGATTGCCACAAACCACGAGGCACAAACTCGCGTGATTGCAGTCAAAGCTCGTGAACTTGGTCGCAAAGGTACGACTATTGGAGATCGAGTTCGACTTGTTGGTGACCTCTCTGGAAAAACTGACACATTAGCCAGACTTGTTGAAGTTTTACCTCGAGAAACTGAATTAATGCGCACGGCAGACGATACCGACCCAGTGGAGCGCGTAATCGTAGCTAACGCAGATCAGATTGCAATTGTTACCTCGATAGCCAATCCAGAACCAAGACTTGGACTGATCGATCGCTCTTTAGTCGCAGCATTCCATGCTGGCCTTCGGCCGTTATTGGTAATTACAAAAATTGATTTAGCTAGCCCAAATGAACTTCTGAAAAATTACGAAGGTATCGATCTACCTTTTATTCTGGTGAACAACAAAACTGGTGAAGGAATAAATAAATTACGCGAAGAAATTCAGGGTCACAATACTGTTTTTATTGGACATTCTGGTGTTGGAAAATCAACTTTAGTTAACGCACTTGTACCCGATGCCCAAAGAATTACTGGAGACGTAAACGATGTAACTGGTCGGGGCAAACACACTTCAACTTCAGCCATTTCCCTACCGCTGCCAAACGATACTGGTTGGGTTATTGACACTCCGGGTGTTAGATCGTTTGGTTTAGCCCACGTAAAACCGCAAGACATTATTGAGTCATTTCCAGAATTCATTGACGGAACCTTGCAATGTCCCCGTGCCTGTACTCACGTTAACTCAAGCGGGCTACGTCCACCAGATTGCGCATTAGATGATTGGGCTTCGACTGGAAAAGCCGGTGCGGCAGGGTCTACTCGATTAGCTTCGTTACGAAGACTCTTGTTCGCCCTTGAGTCGCCTTCTAGCTAACTCAAAATGTTCATCGGTAATTGAACCACTAACTCTTTTCAGTACTAGAAGCAAAACTGCAAAGTCATCAGTGAATCCAAAGCCAGCAACTAAGTCTGGAATCAAATCCGCTGGCATGATGAAGTAAGCCAAAGCAGCAGCCAGAGTTGCTTTAACTTTAAATGGAGTTTTTGAATCTCGTAGCGCGTAATAGGCGGCAGTAATTTGCTCAGCAAAAGGAATCTTGCCAGCCGCGGTTAGCTTTTTTGGAAAAGCGTCAAGAATTGCTTGAATTTTATCTGGGTTATTTGAAAAGAAATCAGTCGTAGCTTTAACGGTTTCGCGAACTGCTTTTTTTGAATATTTCTTGCGGCCAAACATCTTTTAATTCCCCAATAATGATTATTCACTTAAGTCTAATCCACTAACGTTGAGGTGTGTCCGACCTTGAATTTGCGCTGAGCTTGGCTGATGTTGCTGACCAAATTACCTTGAGTCGATATCTGGCTCAAGACCTAAAAATTGAAACAAAGCCAGATGCAACTCCAGTAACTGAGGCTGATCACGCTACTGAACTCAAATTACGAGATTTAATCACAACTACATTTCCTGATGATGGGATTTTAGGTGAAGAATTTGGCCAATCAGATGGAGCAAACAGTCGAGTCTGGGTACTAGACCCAATAGATGGGACAAAGAATTACTTACGTGGTGTACCAGTTTGGGCAACACTCATTGCGCTTGTTGAAAATGATGAACCAATAGTTGGTGTTGTTTCTTGTCCAGCTTTGGGTCGAAGGTGGTGGGCTAGTAAAGATAATGGATCGTTTACCAGTAACTTCGATGGCTCGATTCGAAAAATCTCAGTTTCTGGAGTTTCCCAAATATCTGACGCATCTTTCTCGTATTCAGATCGAGTGGGTTGGGCAAGGTTTTCTGGGGCCTTCGAAAGATTAACTGAGTCAGTTTGGCGCACGCGTGCTTATGGAGATTTTTTATCTCATTTGCTTGTTGCCGAAGGTGCTGTCGATATTGCAGCAGAACCCGAACTCAAAAAATGGGATATGGCTGCCAACAACATTATTGTGACTGAAGCTGGTGGTTTGGTGACCGGCTTTAAGGGTGGCAGAGCTTTTGATGAACTAAATGCCCTATCTACAAATGGCCTGTTACATAAAGAATGTTTGGCAATAATTAACGGTTAGTAATTCGCATCGGCAAACCATTAACAGGTCGTAGTGTCACAGATGCATCGATCGGGACGGGACCGGTTGTTAATGGCGTTATTTTCCAATGGCTAAATAAATCTGCTAAAACTTTTTGACCTTCAAGTAGTGCCATGTCTTTGCCAATACAAAGTCGTGGTCCTGCACCAAAGGGTAAGTAACCAACTTGCGGTACGCCGTTTTTCATTCGATCTGAATTAAATTCGTTTGGCTTTTCCCAAATTGACTCGTGACGATGCGTAACCCAAGGACTCAAAATAACAAGTGAATTTGCCGGAATCTCAATTTCATCTACGACAACGGGGTCCAAGGTGCGCCTAGTAATTAACCATGCGGGTGGGAAAAGTCGTAAAGTTTCATCGAAGACTTGAGTACTTCGTTTCGGATCATTTGCCAGCGCAGTTTGTTCATCTTGATTATTGGCAAGTAAATGAATGGCCCAGGTCAATCCACTGGCAACTGTTTCATGTCCAGCCACAATAAACGTAGCAATCTCATCACGCAGTTGTTGCGGATTAATTTGGCTTTCATCTTCAGCAGCTAATAACACATCCAACATGTCGCGTATCGGTGTACCAGAAGGTAATCGATCTTTAGCGCGCAGTTTAATAATTCGAGCTATTGCCTGATCTAATCGAGCAACTGCCTTATTCATACTTTGATTTCCAGGAGTCGGAACTTTAAGTGGCAATGCCAGTGGATTTTGTGCCCTAGCGACAACGCCGTGCAGGGCGTTTATTGTGGCTGAAGTTATCTCCAGTGCCTCGCCACTTAAATCAGTTCCAAAAAGTGTGTTTCCAGTAATTTCAAGTGCAAGTGACATCATCTCTTGATCGATGTCCAAAATTTGTTCACCGCTATTTAGTGTCTTATGCCATCTCGAGTGCAAATTTGTTAAAGCTCTTAAAACTTCAGTTTCTGTTAAGGCGATCATCTCGTGATGAAATGCTGGCTGCAAAATCCGCCTGCGTTGTTTCCAAACTTCCCCATCTGCAGTTAACAAACCTTCGCCAGTCACTAAAGAAAGCGATGAATACTGAATCGTTTTTTTATTTACCTGTTTGTGCTTTGTAACTAAAACATCTCGCGCACCTTGAGGTGATGCAACAAAATAAGTCGCTGGTTTTGGAATTGGAAATTGGACAACGTCACCAAATTGCAGACGTACGGCTTCTAAGTAAGGTAACGGCTGTGCCATGATGTTACGCATTGATGTGACCATGGTCCGACCTTTTGGACCAGGTGCTGTTACTGGAGTATTCCAGCCATACCGTTTCGGCAACTTCTGCTCACTTTTTAACTTTGCTGCAGTCATTTATTGCTTAACTACATCTTTCTTCCGAGTAAATGGGTTAAATCCCATGACAAGTGCACAGCCCAACATAATGACGAGCGAACCAAAAATTTGTGTTGCTGAAAGTGATTCACTAAACAAAAAGTAACCAAGTATGACGGCCACAACAGGAACTAGGTATTCAGTAGTAAGTGCCGTTGTTGCCCCGACTTCAGCGACTAACTTGAAGTACAAGATGTAGGCCAATGAGCTTGCAGTGGCAGCAACTGCAAATAAGCAAAGAATGTCGCCAATCGTTGGAGTTCTAATTATGGGTACAACTAACAGAAGTGGAAGTGTCCAAAGGCCACCAAATAAAAATGTGCCGATTGTTTGTTCCCACGAACCAATGTGCCCAGCCTTAGCTCGGGAATAATTTCCACCTAGCGCAAAACCAAAAGATGCAATGAAGGAGCCGAAAACACCAAACCAGAATTCCCGATTAACGGCTTGCGGTGATAGACCGATCAAGATAACCACACCACTAAATCCAATTATCAGACCTGCGGTTTTTTGCAGAGTTGGTTTCTTTTTGGTCCAGATACTTTCAATCACCAAGCTATAAAGTGGGATTGTTGTCACCAAGATTGCGGTTAACTGAGTACCGATGTGAGAAAGTGCATAGTTCATTCCACCGAGGTTCATTCCGACACTCGTTGCACCAAGAACTGCAAAATGTTTCCAATTCCCAGCAAAATTCAATTGTCGGTGGGTAGCCAGTGCAACTAAAAAGACAATTCCGCTTGCAATAAAGCCTCGAAATGAAACTCCGCCAGCCCAACCGAGCGAATTAACAACAGGAACGAGCAGGGCGAATGAAGATCCCCACATGATTGCAACGCAGGCGTACATATTTAACTGCCGGGGCGTCATGCTTCGACTATATCGCGCAGGATCAATTTCGATTAAGTCAGCCGAGGTAATTTCAAACGGTAAACTGAATACATAGAGGAAGAGGGCCTAATGAGTGCTGATTTAACCGATCGAATTGTAGTTGCCGTAATCGAAAAAGATGAAACACGGATCTGGACAACAAATGCAGCAAAAGGCACCAAGCCTGAAGTTATTCATCAGCCAGCAATTGCAGATAGCCACAAGCATGTACGCGA
This sequence comes from uncultured Bifidobacterium sp., assembly GCA_964456135.1. Classification (GTDB taxonomy): domain Bacteria; phylum Actinomycetota; class Actinomycetes; order S36-B12; family UBA5976; genus UBA5976. The sequence continues at coordinate 1,958 of CAYVZD010000043.1, read as the reverse complement.
CGCCCAGCATCATGGTGGTCATGACTCAGACAAAGCTACAAAGGCCTACTACGAATCAATTTCAAAAGTTTTAGCACCTGCAGGAGAAATTTTGTTGGTTGGTCATGGAAATGGTAAGTCCAACTGGGTGCTTAAATTTGTACAACATGTAGAACGTCACCATAAAGACGTAGCACACAAAATTGTTGGTGCATTAGATATAAATGTGCCGGCGCTCACCGAGAATGAAATTTTGGCTGCTGCTCGGGCATGGTTTGATGAACCAATTCACCGCCGCTAATACCGACAAAGTCAATTAGTTAGTAAGTAAGGGACGACCCTGATTAAGTTTTCGAAGTCAGCAGTTCGAAAGTTTTTTACGCCTAGAAACATAGCCGGCGAAAAAGTTTCGATCCAAGACATCATTAATGCACCGTACTTCCGCTTAGCTGTATTGAGTTCGATTGCGGGTACTTTCGCATACTTTGTCGGTGCCAATACAACTTTTATTTCAGGTACAACCGCAGCAATTACCACGCTGGTCTCGGTCCGCCATACTTTTCACGACTCAATTAGAGAAAGTGTTACCCAAATTATTGGTGTGCTAATCGGTGGCACGGTTGCTTTTTTGACCATTAAATTTATTGGCTTTAATTCCGTTGTAGTTTTATTTGCAATTTTTACTTGTTTTGTTACAGCGCGATTATTGAAACTTGGCGAAGAAGGTGCGATTGCACTTGGAATCACTTTAATCTTGGTGATCGGGCCAAGAACTGAATCTGGGGCACTTGGCACAATTGAAACGCGATTTATGGGTGTACTACTTGGTGCTTCGCTTGCAGTTATAGTTTCATACTTTGTCCGCAAAGGTTCGCCGCAATCTCGAGCACTTCAAGCAGGACTTGCTCAATCTCTTGCAATGGCTAATTTACTCAATCGAATTTCCATAAAACTTGCTCTGGAAGCAGACACCATAAATCGAACTATGTCGGTTGCCTGGTTACGTGAGGCCAAAAAGATTGTTCAAGAGTTAGTGGAAATTACTGCCGCGGCTGAAGGTGCCGTTGCCGGAAGTCAGTGGTCGCCAATTATTGACCGCGCCGAAGCAACAGCAATTCTTCGCCAAGTTCAAAAAACCAAAATTACCGCAGAAACTGTGGTCAACATTTGCCGCGAACTCGATTTAACTTTCTCAAACGCGGAAAAATTGCCTGAGAATCTGGCTGCTGCACTTGCCGGGGTGCTTACCGCCACAGCTCATTCAATACTTGATCAAGCAGAAGTTGCCGAAATTGAACCAGCAGCAGCGATCGACAAAGATGAGGATGGCTTTGAGGCACAGCGCCAAAATACTATTTCTGAACTGCGCCATCTCGATGAAACCCAGCCCCTTCTCATTGGTGGTTCGATATTGCGCGATGCCGAGAAGATCAATGATTTACTGACCGAAGAGTGGAAGTAAATTAATTATGAGCAAAGTTTTTAAGATGAGTGTTGAATCGGTTTACCAGCATTACGTGGTCAAGGTAGAGCGAAAAGGACGCACGGTTGCTGAATTAAACAAAGTAATTTGTTGGTTAACCGGCTTAACGCCAAGCGAGCTCAAAAAACATCTGAAAGCAAAAACGACTTTCGAAGATTTTTTTAAAACAGTCAAATTGAACAATAACGCAAAGAAAATCACTGGCACTATTTGTGGTGTTCGAATTGAAGAACTTGAAGATCCATTGATGAAAAAGATTCGGTACATGGACAAGTTAGTTGATGAACTGGCAAAAGGCCGACCTATGGAAAAGATACTTCGAGATTAAATAAGGCAGCGCACTTTTTAGCAAGATACTGTGCTTAAGTACCTGAATTTTGAATGCGCAGGTAACTGTCGTATCCTTGATGAGCCGACGCGGGGTGGAGCAGCTCGGTAGCTCGCTGGGCTCATAACCCAGAGGTCGCAGGTTCAAATCCTGTCCCCGCTACTAACA
>CAYVZD010000042.1:3015-7036 GCA_964456135.1 uncultured Bifidobacterium sp. | reverse complement strand
ATCCCCTGCATAATGTATCGATCAGTTGGGAAATTTGCTTCATCGGTGATTATGGTTCTCCGATTGGGTCTGGCATTAATTGCAGCTCGGATTGCTCGGTAAAAATTCACACTTGTGGTATCCATTGCAAGTGTTTGCCCGGCAGCAGCACCTAAGGCTGCTCGACCAATTAAGTCTCCGGTGGATTGAGCTTTGTCTATCCAGTCAGCCCAACCATCAACAATTTTTGTACCCCAACCATTAATCAAAAAATCATTTATTGCGTCAACGGTTTTCTTTGGCAGTCGACCTAGTGAATTTCCATCTAAATAACAAACTGATTCATCTTGCACAACAAATTGTTCGCGATATTTGGCCAGAGCATCTTTTGCATCTAACTCAATAACATAATCACGAGTAATCATGGATTTAATCGTATTCTGTTTATTTATTAGCTACATACGCAAGTATGAGGCTCCATTGAAATCAAGAACAGCCCCACTAGCCCAAAGGGCATCTTTGGACGCGAGAAAGTAAATAGCTTTAGCTAGTTCTTCAGGTTCTGCAACGCGACCGAATGGACTTTGATTTCGAATGTCATCACCAGTTGGGCCATTTAATAATTCGTCAGCCATTTCGGTATCAACGAAACCAGGCGCTAGAGTTGTCACACCAATTCCCTCTGGTGCGAGTGCTTTAGCTATTGATTGACCAAAGGCTACTATTGCAGCTTTGCTTGCCCCGTAAGCCGGACTAACGGGTTCACCTCGAAACGCACCTCGTGATCCAACATTAACAATTTTTGAATCTGCGTTACGCGGCATGTATTGAAGCGCACACCAAGTTACATTTGCGGCACCAATTAAATTAACGTCGAGGGTGTCAGCCCAAGCCTTTTGCCAAACTTCGTAACTTGAGGATTCAATCGGATGATCAAAAAATACACCGGCGTTATTGATCAGAATATCTATGTGCTGAAACTCTTTCGCGACATGATCGACCATTACTTTAATTTGACTGGCGTCGCGTAGATCGGCTTTAACTTTTATATGCCCAGTACCTGAAAGAGATGAGATAACCTCATCAGCTAATTTTTCATTTGCGCTGTAATGTACAGCAATACGATCACCTTGTTGAGCAAAATATTGCGCGATAGCTGCTCCAATTCCGCGAGAGCCACCCGTAACCAATACTGTTCGCTGATTACTCATGCGGCAAGCGTACTAAAAAACTAAACTTACTCAGCCAGCAAACTCTGAATGATTCTGCAAGTGTGGCTAAGTGGTAGCGCAACCTTCCAAAAGATGAAGTGCCGTTCGATTCTCGTTACCTGCTACTAACTATCGAAAATACCTAAATTTGCTAGTTTTTAGCATACCCCCTGGGGTATGCTAGGATTTCAAGAAATTAGAAGGAGTGTCATGAAGAAAACGATTCTATTGGCGGTTGGTTTAATTTCCGTCACTCTCTTACTCGCTGCCTGCTCATCTGATAGCGCTGCGCAGAAAGTTCCACCGAAAGAATTTTCTGAGGTTATTTCTAATCCATCTGTTGTAATCCTTGACGTCCGTACTCCACAAGAATTTGCTGAAGGACATCTAGCAGATGCAATAAATATTGATTTTCAAAGTGGAAACTTTGAACAAGAAATTGCCTCTTTAGATAAAACTAAAACTTACGCGGTTTATTGTCGGAGCAGTAATAGATCAGGTGAAGCAGTCAAAGTCATGGCTGATGCTGGATTTACCAAAATGTACGACATGGATGGCGGAATTATTGACTGGCAAGCTGCTGGTGGACAAATAGTTACTAATTAAATTTCAACAAAAATTAACAAACAAGAAAACAGGAGAAAACATGTGTAGCCGAGTTAATTGTCGAAAATGTGGAAAAGTTACCTACAGTGGTTGTGGGCAACATCTTGATCAGGTTTTTGCAGGTGTTCCGCAAAATCAACGTTGTGATTGCGCTAGTAAGCAATCAAGCTCAAGCGAGAAGCCATCGCTTCTTGGAAAGATTTTTGGACGTTAAAAATGCAATCTACTTTTCTATCGGCGTTGCTGGCTTGGCCAGCACGTCGTTGGCTTGTCGCCGTAGCGGTTGGAATTGGAACTTATTTCCTACTTGGCCTGCCGACCGTAGTTATTGAAAATGACTTATTTGGACGCGACATTGGCGTGACTAGTTGGTCTGTACCAGTTCTAATTGCAACTTCAGTGTTATCAGGACTTTTGTTCGCAACCTACGTGCGCGTTGGCGAAATGCCAGCTTCAGAGCGTGAAGCGAAACTAGGCAGCCTAGGTGGATTTTTTTCATTTTTGGCAATCGGTTGTCCAGTTTGTAACAAACTTGCTTTGATCGCACTTGGTTATTCAGGTGCAATTCAATATTTCGCACCGATTCAACCGTATTTAGCTGCACTCGGAATCGGGTTACTTGCCTATGCCCTAAGGCAAAGATTAATTAATGAAGCATCATGCAAATTACCTTTAAAAGTAAACAAAGTTGAAATGGAAATAAATGAGCACAATTGAATTAACCAAAGAAAATTTTGAAGCAACGGTAACCGCCGATGGTATTACCTTTGTAGATTTTTGGGCAGCTTGGTGTGGTCCTTGCCGAATGTTTGCTCCAGTTTTTGAAGATGCTTCGACCAAGCACCCAGAAATTACTTTTGGCAAAGTTGACACTGAAGATCAACAAGAACTTGCTGCAGCTGCTGGTATTACTTCGATTCCAACACTCATGGCATTTCGTGATGGGATTTTAGTTTTTAGTCAGCCCGGAGCGCTGCCTGCTCCGTCATTTGAACAACTTATCGATGCGGTTGTTTCACTAGATATGGATGAAGTCCGTGCGGAAATACAAAAACAATCTGAAATTCAAGATGGCGGTATTAACGATGGCAACTAAAAACATTAAGTCCAGTCATGTTGTTCATGACGCTGCTGCGTTGGACGAATTCACTAAACGGCTTCGCCGAGCAGAAGGCCAAATTGGCGGCGTTATTCGAATGGTCGAAGATGGCCGGTCATGTGAGGACATTGTTCATCAATTAGCCGCAGTTTCAAAAGCAGTAAATAAGGCAGCCTTTGGCTTAATTACTGCTGGGCTTTCGGAATGCATTCTTGAAGAAGGTAAAAATACCGAGGAAGTTCAAGCTCAACTGCAAAAACTTTTCTTAACCATGGTTTAGCTCAAAGGAACTTAAAGTGAAAAAAATTGTAATTGTAGGTGGGGTTGCCGGTGGAATGTCCGCCGCTACTCGATTACGCAGGCTCGATCCTAATGCTTCAATAATCGTAATTGAACGCAGCGGATTTGTTTCATATGCAAATTGTGGACTTCCCTACTATGTAGGTGGTGTGATTGCTGATCAAGCCTCTCTACTTTTACAAACTCCGCAATCATTGGATGCTCGATTTGAGTTGGATGTACGAGTTGAATCAGAAGTAACTTCAATAGATCGAGTCAGCAAAAAACTTTCTGTTCGCACAAAAGTTGGCGAAACTTACGAACTTGAATATGACACTTTGGTTTTAAGTCCTGGCGCCCAACCGATAATTCCACCGATTGAAGGTATCGAACGAGCACATACACTTCGCACAGTCGAAGATGTAACCAGAATTGCAGCAGCCGTTGCGAGTAACCCCAAGTCTGCAGTGGTTATAGGTGGTGGATTCATTGGCGTTGAATCAGCAGAAAATTTAGTTCATAAAAACATCCAAACAACAATTGTTGAAGCGGCTCCTCAGTTACTTGGACCTATAGATCCTGAACTGGCACAGCTTGTACACACTGAAGTATTGAAGCATGGTGTGCATTTAAGGCTTGGGGCAGGCGTAACAAAAATCACTGATACTGCTGTCCTACTTGCAGATGATAGTGAGATAGATGCGGAATTAATTATTTGTGCGATCGGCGTAAAGCCAGATACAACCCTGGCAAAGTCGTGTGATTTAGAAATAGGTGAACGAGGCGGTATTACGGTAAATGAATTTGGTCAAACCTCTGATCCAAATATTTATGCAATAGGTGACGT
>CAYVZD010000042.1:0-2915 GCA_964456135.1 uncultured Bifidobacterium sp. | reverse complement strand
TCAATAAATATTCCGCTAGATGATCTACGTAACAGATTTAACGAAATACCAGATGGAAAAATTTTAGTTTATTGCCAAGTTGGTCAACGAGGTCATACGGCAACCGTTTTACTCCGTGAACGTGGAACTAATGCCGTAAACCTTGATGGTGGCTACAAAACTTGGGTTGCTGCAGAAACACTAACTGTTTAGACGCTTTCGCTTTCTTTGATGCCCCAAAGTCCCTCGGGTTTATAAACCAACATCAGAATTAGTGCAGCAAAAATAGCAGTTTGACTCCATCTATACCCCAAACCAGATGTGACTCCGTCACTTAAGGCTTCAACAACGCCAACAAACAACCCACCAAATACTGTGCCTTTAATGTGCCCGACTCCACCGATTATCGCGGCTGCATAAGCAAGTAGACCAACTTCCATTCCGAGCGAATAGTTTGAAATTTGAAATTGCTGTGCATAAATTACTCCCGCAGATCCTGCGCACGCACCAGCAACTAAAAAGGTCCAGCTGATAGTTTTTTTAACATTGATTCCCATGAGTTGTGATATTGCTGCGTCATCTGAAATCGCCCGAATGGCTAATCCATTTCGTGATTTAGTGATCAGCCAAATTGCCGCAAAAATAATTGGCAAAGTCACGATCAAGACAACTAATGTTCGTTCAACAGATGGCCAAAAGGCTCGATAAGGCAAAGCCGGAGGAATTACTGATGGAAATTCTTTTGGTCCTGAACCATTCCATTTAATTGCAAAGTTTTGAATGATTAATGCAACACCAAGCGAGGCAACCACTGGTGCCATTTTTTGCTTAGTTTCTAATCTAGAAAAAACTAATGAATTCGATAACCAGCTAACCCCTGCTCCCAAAATCATCGCTAGTAACACAGCCAGAAACAATAAGAAATAATTCAATGGACTTGCAGATGTCGCATTCAAAATATCAACTAAAAAGAAAGTTGAACCAACCGCTCCTAGCATGAACATCTCACCATGAGCCAAATTCAAAATCTTTGTGGTGTTATAAATTAAGCCAAATCCAATCGCAATTAATGCATAAATAGATCCGTTGGCTATACCAACGGCCAGCGAAGTTGCAAATTCATTTGGATACCGAACTGCACTATAAATCAGCCAAAGAACAAAGCTGGCAGGAATAATCCGCGTAAAGTATTCAAAATACTTTTTCTTGGCCATTAACTGAGTTTAGTTGGCAATTATTTTGCTGCCTTATTTATTACTTTAAGTGCCTCACGGACCGACAATGGTTGCAATTCGGGGTGCGCTTTTACAAAACGTTTTACCCATTTTGGATCAGTATATGAATAAGAGCGAAGTGCCCACCCGATAGCTTTGGCGATAAAAAACTCAGAATCTTTTGCACGCCGAACACAGTATTTTTCTAATCTCGTTAAATCTGTTCGTTTACCAAGTTTTAATTGATGGATTATGGCTACTCGAACCAACCAGATGTTGTCATACTTAATCCATTGATCGGTAAGTTTGCGTAGTTGTGGATTTCGATCAATCACTGGCTCAATTGCAGTTCTTATTGCATCAACAGTGTCCCACCAAGATTTATTGGTGATGAACCACTTTGCATGTTTAATTACAAAATCTTGTGAAAGTCTTTTTGAGTTTTTAATTAGTAAATCACAGGCAACGTATTGGAACTCTCGCTCTTTTTCATTCCACAAATCTTGACATAGCAAAACTAATTCTTTTTCTGTCATAACTTGAGATTGCTTAATTATGTTTCGCGAAATTCGACGACGGTCAGGAGTTTTCACACCAATAAACTGAAATTTATTCCGCATGTACGCTCGTGCACCTGCTGCAACTTCTGGATCTGCTTCTTTTTTTAGTTGCGTACGTAAATTCTTAATTATTTTTGAGTTATGGTCCATCTGCACAAACAACACCATCATCAGCTATACCAGTTAAGAAATATTCATCAACAACTTGATCTATACAATTAGAACCTTGCATGTAAGCCGTGTGCCCGTCTCCATCCAAAGTTAATAACGCTGCGTTTGATAGTTGACTAGCTAAACCTTGTGCCCATACATACGGAGTTGCTGGATCATGTGTTGTTCCAACGACCAAAATCAGGGGCGAACCATCAGCGCTAATTGTTTTTGGTTGACCACTTGCCGCAACTGGCCAATAAGTGCAAGCGATGTTTCCCCAAGCTAGATAACCCCCAAACACCGGAGCAAATTGACTCCACTGCTGCGCCAAAGTTTTTGCCTCTTCGGGAGTGCCTCGATCTGGTCGGTCAATGCAATTGATCGCCATTATCGCGTCATTGGAATTATCTGAGTAAGTGCCATCTTCGTTTCTGCTGGTATAAAAATCCACACTTTTCGCTAAAGAGTTGAAGTCACCACCTAGTGCGAAAGCCAACATTGGTCGCAAACTAGCCCAGCCGTACGAAACATCGTAAAGCCCACCAACTATGCCCAAAACACCCATAGCTTGGGTAAAAATTCGACCATCATCTAAAGTGACTGGATTTTGATCTAAGTTATCCAGAATATTTTTTACTGCAGCTATTCCTTCTTCAACTGTTCCATCAAAAGGACAATCATCTTTAGTTAAACAATCTGCCATGAATCTAGCTAAGGCATCTTCAAAGCCTCGTGCTTGACCTTCACTTAATTGCAAGTTACTTAGTGTTGGATCAATTGCACCATCAAGCAACATTCGGCCTACATTTTGTGGGAAAAGATCAGCATAAGTTGCACCTAAAAATGTGCCATAACTTTTACCCAGCCAGTTTAATTTTTCATCACCGAGTGCAGCGCGCAAAATATCGATGTCGCGAGCTGCGCTGACGGTATCAATGTTGTTAATTAGATCGGGTGAATTGGTTAGGCAAGCTTGACCAAACTCAGTGAGGATTTCGATTGATTGATC
>CAYVZD010000041.1:0-7155 GCA_964456135.1 uncultured Bifidobacterium sp. | reverse complement strand
TGGGCCAAAATTAGTTTCAACTATTGCTACGAACGGACTAAGTATTTTGTATTCGAGCTATTTCGATGAAAGCAAAGTCACCCAAGAAACCGTAAATGGGTATACGGCTCCACTGAAAATAGCTGGTTGGGAAAAGGCATTCTGGGAATTCAATAAATCCCCGCGTGACACAAAAGTTGTTGACCGCATTGCAGAAATTTCTATTCCAACTTTGGTAATTGCTGGTGATTCGGACAAAATCGTAAAAACACAAGATTCGATTAGGGTCAGTGAGTTAATTTCTGGAAGTGAACTGGTGATAATCCCGCAAACTGGTCACCTACCAAATGAAGAGGCGCCAAGTGAATTTGCCGATGCAGTCAAACAATTTATTTCAAAAAACTAACATTAGATAATGAAGTTCATAATTTTTGTCATCGATACGGAATCAGCAACTGCTAACCAGGCTGAAATGGATAACATCGACAAATTTAATGAGCGACTTCAAAGAAATAATTACTGGGTTATGGCTGCTGGGATTAGTTCTCCAACGACAGCAAAGTTGATAGACAATCGCAACAAATTAGGGAAAATCGAAAGTGGAAGTATCGATAAAACTCCAGAGTTTTATAGTGGCTTCTGGATTATTGATGTTCCAAGTGTTGATCTAGCAACAGAGCTTGCTAAAGAAGGCTCTAACGCATGCAACCGAATTGTTGAACTTCGCCAATTTTTGTAAACGAATCGGAGATAGATGATTCGAGTATTCTTAGCACTCAATGGAACAAAAACTATTAGACCTAAACAAAGACGCACTTGAAGTTATTCAAGTCGACTTTGCCGGCCTTTACTCAGGTGAAATTGGTTTAAGTTCCATTCTTGGTGGGCAAACTGCTGCCAATGAGGCGCTCGCAAATTTAGATATCACTGGCTATGCAAAACAAAGATCTGAAGTTTTTCCAAAAAATAAACGTGGAGCAACAGTTCTATCTCCCTACATTAGGCACAATTTACTAACCCTTGATCAGGTATACCGTTTCGTTAAATCAGCGCCTTATCAAGATCGAGAAAAATTTCGAGACGAACTTTTTTGGCAAGAATATGCCAGGCACCTTTATGCGCGTTTAGGGACAAGACTTTTTCAAAATTTAAGATTTTCAGCTAACCAAGCATCTAATGGAGATGGTTGGAATCGAAACATGCGCTGTATTGATGAGGTTGTAACCGAACTAGAAACAGATGGATGGCTGGTTAACCAAACTCGCATGTGGTTAGCTTCACACTGGACAGTTCGAAATAATTTTGGCTGGCTACATGGTCAAGAGCGCATGTATCAAAATCTGATCGATGGTTCACGCGCTGCTAACTTACTTGGTTGGCAATGGACAGTTGGTTCGGGAACTGGAAAACCATACGGTTTTGCTCGTTGGCAAGTTGAAAAAAGAGCACCAGGATTATGCGGTCAATGTAAATTGAAAAACAATTGTCCAATTCAAGAATTTCCGGAAGAAACTTCGCCGCAGCAACTTGAACGTGATCCCATACTCGAACATGATCCTGATCTTGCACAGACCACTGGACCTTTATCACCCATAATCAATGAAAAGCCTAACTACGTTTTGTTGACGATTGATTCACTTGGTGATGCAGACCCAGCTTTAATTGCAAATCCTGATCTGCCAGTAGTTTTCGTTTTTAACAAAATGGCGTTGCAAAAATTACAGTTAAGTTCTCGAAGAATAGGTTTCTATCTGCAGACTTTGCAGGATTTAAGTTCGCGAAAAGATTTAAAGGTTTACTTAGGAGACCCTTACTTATTTGCTCAACATAATTCGGTAGCAGTAACTTTTGCTCCGGTACCGTCATTTAAAAAATTCAAGAATCTGGCAGAGATTCATCCATTTCCATGGTTCAAAAAACCACATTCAGGATCAGTCAAAAGTTATACGTCATGGCGAAAGAATTTTTGAATTAGTTAAATAGCTTTATCAAGATCTTCGATCAAGTCATCGACATGCTCAATGCCAACACTCAATCTAATTAGATCTGCTGGAACTTCAAGTGCGCTTCCTGCAACTGAAGCGTGGGTCATTTTTCCAGGGTGTTCAATAAGAGATTCGACTCCACCAAGTGATTCAGCAAGAGTAAAAATTTGTACGTTGTTACAGATTTCCAGTGCTTTTTCTACGCCACCTTTTACTCGGAACGAGATCATGCCGCCAAAATCACGCATCTGGCGTTTAGCAATGTCGTGTCCTTTATGTTCAGGTAGACCTGGATAAAAAATTTGCTCAACTTTGTTATTGCTTTTTAAGAACTCAACAATTGCTTTTGCATTAGAAGTGTGACGGTCCATACGCACACCCAAAGTTTTTATTCCGCGGAGTACCAACCATGCATCAAAAGGTCCGGCAACTGGCCCCATTGCGTTATGCAAAAATCCGATTTTCTCGGCAAGGTCGGGCCTATTGGTAACCACGCCTCCACCGATTACATCGGAGTGGCCACCTAGGTACTTGGTCGTTGAATGAACAACAATATCTGCACCTAAATTCAATGGTTGTTGAAGATATGGAGAAGCAAAAGTATTGTCCACAATCACGATCAATTCGTGTGCTCTGGCAAGTTTTGAAACTGCTTCTATATCTGTGATTGCAAGCAACGGATTAGTCGGAGTTTCAACCCAGATAGCTTTTGTCTTTCCAGGTTGAATTGATTTTTCAAGTGCCACTAAGTCGTATTGATCAACGGCGGTGTGTGTTACTCCCCAAGATGAGTACACCTTATTTATAAGACGGTACGAACCACCATAAGCATCGATCGGAGTAATGATGTGATCGCCAGGTTTTAAGACTGCGCGAAGTACCAGATCTTCAGCAGCTAAACCAGATGATGTAGCAAAACCAAATTTGCCATTTTCAAGCGCAGCTAGATTTACTTCGAGCGCAGTTCGAGTTGGGTTTCCACTACGTGAATACTCGTATCCTCCGCGTAAACCACCAACACCATCTTGTTTGTATGTAGATGTTTGATAAATAGCTGGGACTACGGCACCAGTTTCTGAATCTGGTTCTTGTCCGGCGTGTATCGCATCTGTTTCAAACCGAGTCATTACTTAACACTTCCTAATAAATCTTGACGAGTGATGACACCAATAGGTTTGCCACCTTCTAAAACCAACAAAGTTTCAGATTGTTGCAAGGCTTCAACTCCAGCTGAAATAGTTTCGCCGCTTCCGATCATCGGAAGTGGTGGAGCTTGAACCGCACTAACTGGATCAGTGAGTTTTGCTTTTCCGGTAAAGATAGCTTCGAGAAGTCCAGATTCACTAACTGAGCCAACGACTTCTGCAGCCATTAATGGTGGCTCGGACTTAACAACTGGAATTTGGGTGACACCGAATTCACGAAGAATTTCAATGGCATCACCGATAGCTTCACTTGGATGAGTATGTATTAAATCTGGTAATTCTTTTGATTTCTTGGCTAGGACTGATCCAATTAGATCTTCCCCGTCACTCTTAGAAAATCCGTATTTTTGCATCCAGTCATCATTAAATATTTTTCCTAAATATCCACGACCAGAATCTGGAAGAAGAATAACTACTAGATCTCCAGCTTTTGCTTTTCTTGCAACTTCAAGTCCAGCTACAACTGCTAAACCGCAAGAGCCACCAACTAAAAGTCCTTCTTCTTGTGCCAAGCGTCGAGTCATTTCAAAGGCTGCTTGATCAGAGACTTCGACAATCTCATCAACAACACTTGGGTCGTAAGCAGTTGGCCAGAAATCTTCGCCAACACCTTCAACCAGATAAGGACGACCGGTGCCACCTGAGTAAACCGAACCCTGAGGGTCAGCACCAATTATTTTTACTTTTCCGCCCGATTGCTCTTTTAGGTACTTACCAACCCCGCTAATTGTTCCGCCGGTGCCAACACCTGCGACAAAGTGAGTTACTTTACCTTCGGTGTCACGCCAAATTTCAGGTCCGGTTGTTTCGTAATGGGAAGCAGGATTGTTTTGATTTGAATATTGATCTGGCTTCCAAGCACCTTCTACTTCACGAGAAAGCCTGGCACTCACGGAGTAATAAGAACGTGGATCTTCAGGTTCAACTGCGTAGGGGCAAACAATAACTTCGGCACCATAAGCCTTCATTACATTTATTTTGTCTTGAGCGACTTTATCGGGCACCACAAAAATACATTTATATCCGCGTTGTTGGGCAACTATTGCCAGACCAACTCCAGTATTTCCACTGGTCGGTTCAATAATTGTTCCACCTGGTTTGAGCGCACCACTTTTTTCTGCTGCATCAATCATGCGAACAGCAATTCGGTCTTTAGCTGATCCACCCGGATTTAAGTATTCAACTTTTACAACTACCGTTGCTTCGATACCGGCAGTTACCTTATTGAGTTTTACTAGCGGGGTATTTCCGATTAGGTCGACGACTGATTCATAGATCATTTCTAAATGGTATTAAGAATCTCGCAAAACCTGTTACTCAAGGCTTGCTTCTGCAATTAAATGGCATAAATCGTAAATTTAAGTTGGATGCTGTGCCATAAAATGAGTCAAAAGTGGGGTGCCTAATTGAGGAAAAGAATTGGAAAGTTCTTCCCACTACTTTTGGCATTAGTACTTAATGTTGGAGCAGCCCCAGCAGTTTTTGCAGAAACACCATCGAGTGCTGGTTCGTCTAACAATTCCATATACTTCGCATCCAGATCTTCATATTTATTGATGTCCCCAGGGATAAATGTTGGAACACAGCCATTTACTTTTGATGCATATTTCAAGACTGGACCGACAATCAATTACGGATTTTTTCTTGGGGTAGCCGACGGCAACGGTATGAGTATCAATATTCAAAGTGCTACAGAGATTCAAGTCGATGCATACGGAATAAATGCGACTGTTTTTATCCTGACAAATCCCCTTCAAGTAAATACCTGGCATCACATTGCAGTCACAAGAGATTCAAACAATGATGAAACGGTTTGGGTTGATGGTGTTCGAGCGGCCTCAAGTAAAAATAGGTGGAATAACAGTCTCACTTATCCAGCTGTCTATAACGACACAAGGAATTATGGGGGCCGCTCCACCGGAATTAATACAAGTACTGGGTGCGGACATTGCAACGATGGACCAAGCAATGATTCGACAAATGACTTTGCTGACGTAAAAATTACCAACTATCGGTTTATTGTTGGAAGCTCTATTTATAATCCATCAAGTACTTCAATAACTATGCCGACTACACCTCTAGCAAATCTAACTAACACCAAAGTTTTACTAAACGTTTCATCAAGTGGCGCGATGCTAACTGATTCGAGTGGCAATCAAACAATCACAAATACCGGTGTAACTTTCAGTACGGCTGAAACTTCAGCGCCAGCAGCACCAACTTCACTTTCGGCAAGTGCCGGTGATTCACAGGCAACAATCAACTTCACACCTGGATCTGATGGTGGAAGTCCTGTTACAAACTACAAATACTCCCTCGATGGGACTAACTACACGGCATTTTCACCTGCCGTAACGAGTTCTCCTGTGACAATTTCAGGTTTAACAAACGGAACAACTTACAACATTTATCTAAAAGCGGTAAACAATGTTGGAGATGGAACGGCATCAAGTTCAGTTAGTGTTACTCCGATAGCGCCACCTGCGGCGAGCAATTCAAATTCGTCAAGCAGTTCTAATTCTGTTTTTGAACTAATGACCAAAAGTGCTAACGGTAAAACGGTTGTAACTTGGAATGATTCAAGTACTTTACTTTTATCGGTTTATAACTCAACAACAAAGAAAACAACTAATAAAACTTTAACTGGTGGCCTTGCAACTATTGTTTCTCCTAAGCCAGGTCAAACGGCTAACTTCACTTTGAAAAGCACTTCGGGTGAAGTACTAAAGACTTTCACAATAAATTCAAAGCCTGAGGCGCCTAAAAATGTTTTGGCTTATGTAGCTTCTAAAACTCTAAAAGTAAATTGGAATAAGTCAGCAGGCGCTACAAAATACCGAGTTACTGTCACCCCTGAATCAGGTAAACCAATAGTTTTAATTACGACTGATCCAAATATTTCTGTGTATTTAGGTAGTAGCTCAAAGGCCACTTTAAAAATTGTTGCTATTGGTACAAATGGAACAACTTCAAAAGTAATTAATAAAGCTTTTTAGGCATTTTTGGAACTAATTATGTTCAATACAAAATGTTCCACGGTTACATCTTCGCCTTTAAAAAATTCATTCCAGTTTTTTGCAAGATCTCTTTTAAAACCAAGCGATAACAATAATTTAGCTGCATCATGATTTCGCTGATCACAATTTGCTACGACTGTAACCGCACTGACCTCTTCAAAGAGAAAAGTTATGAGTCCCTTAAGGGCCTCTCGTGCAAATCCTTTTCCTTGGTTTTCTCGGGCCAAGGTAAAACCGATTTCGAATGATAGGCCTTCCTGATCCAGACTGTGGAGCGCTAAATCCCCAATGAGTTCTCCAGTTTCTTGACTATGAATTGCAAGTTGCAGCCAATTTCCAGCACTAGGAATTGACACATTTTGTTGAGATTCAACAAGGTCAAAGGCTTGCGGTTCCGAATACGAAACATCCCAACTTTGATAGCGTGCTACATCTGGATCTTGACGGTAAGCAACGAATTTAGCTAAATCTTTTTTACCAAGTGGCTCGATGCTAAGTCTTTGAGTTATAAGTGGATACGACATTTTCAGAATTATTTCCTAATGCGCGCCCGTAGGGATTCGAACCCCAAACCTTTTGATCCGTAGTCAAATGCTCTATCCGTTGAGCTACGGGCGCTTTGCAATTTCTTGCGAACTTAACTTTAGCCCATGATTTGCTCTAAATAAAATCAGTATTTCTTTGAAATAAGGCTATTCGAAAGCGTAGTCGATACCAGCCCGGGCCATCCCAATTTTTGGCCAAAGATCAAGCCAGGGCTGGATCGTTTCATCTGAAATAACTCGAATCACAACTGAATCGTTTTCTAATTCACAGGATTGCAAATTAACTTTATTATTTAGCGCTAAGTCAACGGCAATTTCACAAACTTCATCAAGATTAGAAATTAATTTGGTTGCAGCTCCTAAAGCAATACGATCTGCTGCATTATTTAATTTTTGCGCTGTCATAATTCCATTTACAAAAAAT
>CAYVZD010000040.1:1669-7557 GCA_964456135.1 uncultured Bifidobacterium sp. | reverse complement strand
AAATTCCAAACCTTGTTGTAAGAATTTCCAAAAAATCCCATCCAGGCGGCTGCCACCTGACCAACTTCGTGAGGCATTTTTTTCATTTTTTCTACAACTTCGTTTGTTGCCAAAGCCTGATGAGTTAGATTCAACCCGACCATGTAGATCGGGAGTCCCGAATCTATACAAACTTGCAGGGCCTCTGGATCAGCAAATGTATTGAACTCTGCATACGGAGTGTGGTTTCCACGATCTACAGATCCACCCATCAAAATTATTTTTTCGACGTTGCTCTTTACTGTCGGATGTTCAAGGAGCAATTTGGCAACATTTGTTATCGGTCCTGTTGCAACTACAACAACTTTTTCTGAGTGACCCAGAATCGTATCTTTTAGCAAAGTAACTGCATCACGTGGATCCTCAGGAAAAGCTGGCGCAGGCATCTCTGGTCCATCAAGCCCGCTTTTTCCGTGTACATAATTTCCGAGGTGAGTTTCACCGGAGAGAGGATCACTCGCTCCACGGCTGACTGGAACATTTACTTCTTTTGCCAAAGTCAAAATTTGCCGAGCGTTTCTTGTGGCGTCCTCTAGAGAGCAATTTCCAAAACATGTCGTCACCGCAAGCAAATTTATTTTTGGCGAGCCGACGCTAAGTAAAATTGCCATTGCATCGTCATGACCTGGATCGCAATCCAGAACTATTGGTGTAGCTTTAGTCATTTTTTGCTAACCACCGATGTAGATTGCCCATTATTTTTCCAAAACCATCCCATTGGACAAATGTTTCTGGGCACCAGTGGGGACCAATGTCTGACATCCAAACTCCGGTTCGGCCTTTCCCGACTTCTTGAACGGCAACCAGTGGGTCACTTCCAACACTGGCTACTAACGTTGCGCCAGCCTTAAGTTCAACTTTGTTGTAGCCAAGTAGCTCTGGCCAATCACCTTTTACGCCAGCAACAACTGGGTGTGCCTGATCATTAACAACTGGAGAAACCCCTTCAGGACTCTCAACTCGATCGTCATACGGAAACATTTTGACTGGAAGAATTTCTTCGATTGGACTGCCAAAGAATTTTCCTTTAGCTTCAAAACCCTGAAAACTTAAATAACCGCCAGCCATCATTAAGGCACCACCATCTTTCACCCAATCAACCAATAGACGAAGTCGGTTTGGCATTTTTTTACCTTGTAGCCAGGTTTCCGTCGGAAGGAGGAAAGAATTAGCGCCGATATCAGAAAGTACTACAACGTCATACTGCGAAAGTTCCTCAACCGTATAAGGAAATTTTGCTGGTACATCGTGAGCCATTAACTGGGTCACAGTAATTCCCTCTTTGGCCAATGCGCTTATGTACCAATCGGCACCCGTATGAAATGTAGTACTAGTAAATGAATCAAAGCCCTTGTAATGGGTTGATTCAGAAATCCAAGATTCTCCGGCCAGTAAAACTTTCATGTTTCCTCCCTAGTTCTTCTTTTCAAACAAACTTGCTGGATTATTAGTTAGAAGTGATAGTGCTTGATTCTTTGGTAATCCCACACGGACAAGTCGTGGAATAAAGTACTCAAGAATATGGCCGTATCCTGGTCCGCCATATTTTCTAAGTAACATTTTTAGGAAAATGTCTGATGAAATCAGGACTTTACTGAGCCAACCAGCATCTGCTAAACGTTTTAAATTTTGTGCATTTTCCTCATCACTTGGGCATTGCACTTGCTGATCGGCGTAAAAGAGTTCCATTCCAACCATGTCATATTGAAGGAAAGCTCCACGACTTAACAAGGATGTCTGGTATTCAAAGTCAAAACCTGATGGATTCATGTGGCATAAAATAACAGAACTTAAATCCCCGCCATTTTCTTCAATTACATCTAGAACTTGATCACCAAGTCGGAACCAACCTGGCAGGTGAACTTGCATCGGTACACCGGTTTCTGCCATTGCCAGTGTCGCGCCAACTAAACTCTTTCTCTCTCGTTCAGTAAAATCTGAACTAACTCCTATTTCACCAATAAATCCAGCTTTAATGCCTTTACTTCCAACAGTTAAATCGTCAATAATTTGCCTGGCAATGTCTGAAGTTGAAAGATTGTTTACCTCAGCGTCCATTGAGGAGTCTAGATATAATCCAGTACCCATCACGACATTCAATTCACTTTTCTCACTTAGACGTTTTAATGCTTCTGGATTTCGGCCAATACTTGCGCTAGTTGCCTCGAAGATAGTTGCGCCACCAAGATTTTTAAAGCGTAAAACCTCTTCTAATGCGAGTTCCTCATTATCTAAAGAGCAATTATCTTTATTTATAAATGGATCATGTTTTAATTCCCAAATATTTTCAATGGAAACTTTTTCATCTACTAATTGCAATGCCCGTGGATCGTCGTTATATGGCGCATGCCACCAAGATTTCACATCATTGAAAATGTGTTCATGGGTTAGTGTGATACCAAGCTGTGAACTTGATATCTCACCGGTAACAGTTTGAATTTTTGTCATTGTGTGGATCTAGCAAATTTCCCTAAGAGTTTTGTATTTGCCAAGATCGCAACAAGTAAAATCATCCCCTGGAATATCGGCACCCAGTACACATCGACTCTAAGTAAAACTAGGCCATTTGAAAGAATTCCTAGCACCAGAGCGCCTAGAACTGAACCGAAGACAGATCCACGCCCACCCATCAAGCTAGTTCCACCAAGCACAACTGCGGTAATAACCTCAAGTTCAAATCCAACGCCTGAATTAGAACTACCGCTAGAGAGTCGAGCAGCAATCAAAATACCTGCGATTGCTGCAGCTACACCAGTCATTACCAAAACCGCCATTTTGATGCGGTTTATATTTACACCCGCGCGACGGATTGCTTCTGCGTTAGAGCCAACTGCTGTTACATAGCGGCCAAATTTGGTTTGATTAAATAGATAAATTGCAAATATCGCAATTACCAAAGCTATCCAGGTTGGCACGTAAATTCCAAGGATCTTGCCCTGGCCCAAATAGAGCAACCACTCAACCTCAATAGATGTTGAATAACCCTGCGTTAATAAAAGTGCAATACCTCGAATAGCAGTCAGCGCAGCTAAAGTGACGATAAATGAAGGTAGTCCTTGAAACGAAGAAAAATAACCACTAAATGTTCCAGCAAACAAACCAATTAAAAGCGCCACAATCAAAGCAACTATGGCACTGCCCGTATCCGCCCAAATTGCTAAAACTGACGCCGAAAGCGCAAGAATCGAACCGACTGAAAGATCGATTTGTCCAGATGTAATAACAAATGTCATTGCTGCAGCCACGATTACTGTAGGTGCAACTTGTCGTCCCACGTTAACTAAATTGTTCACGGTAAAAAACGCGTCGGTAGCAAAAGAGAAAAATGCAAACATTAACACCAGAATTAACGCAATAGACAAAATTTGAATATTTTTGAATACCCAAGATTTAAAATCAAATTTAAGCGGTTGTGTAGTTGACATAAATTATGCACCCATCATTGAAGTGATAAGTAGTTCTAAGTTAGTTTCCTTTGGATTTAACTCTTTGTGAATTACACCTTCGTAAAGAACAACAAATTTATCTGCTACTTCATATAAGTCTTGAAGACGATGGGTAATCAAAATTACCGAAACACCTTTTTTGGAAATATTTTTAATAAGTTCTAAGACCGTAGCAACTTCTTTAGCTGCAAGAGCCGCTGTTGGTTCATCTAAAATCAAAATTTTTGGATTAAAAGTTACAGCTCGTGCAATCGCAATTGCCTGGCGCTGGCCTCCAGAAAGTCTCGAGACTAGTTGATGCGTGTCACTGACTCGAATGTGTAGGTCTTTTAAATGCCTTGCCGCATCGGCATGCATTGATTCTTTATCTAATTTACGGGTGACTTTATTTATTGGTTCGCGACCTAAAAATAAATTTGCAGCTACATCTAGATCATCACAAAGTGCTAGATCCTGATAAACCATTTCGATACCTAAATCGCGTGAGGTTTTCGGGCCATCAATGTCTACAACCTGACCATCAATACTGATCGAACCTGTGTCTGGAATTACCGCGCCAGAGAGAATTTTCATGAGGGTTGATTTTCCAGCAGCGTTGTCACCAACTAAGCCAACAACTTCCCCAGGGGCAAGACGGAGGCTGACCCCCTTGAGCACATTGAGGACACCATAGCTTTTCTTGATGTCTTTCATCTCGACTCGTTGAGTCAATGTTTGTGTACTCATTTCAGGTCAGCCTCCATCTCTACTTAATTAGTTACGTCGATCAAGGGAAGATTGGACGGAACTGATCAACGTTTGACTTATCAACGATCGTAATTGGAACGTCGATGAAGCCCTTAGCTGTGCCACCGGATAGAAGGCTCTTAAGTTCTTTAACAGCTTCTACACCCTCTTGCTTTGGATCTTGCTGAACAATTGCGATAGCAAGTCCTGAGTCAATTGCGGCAATAACTTCTTTAGTTAGATCCCAACCAATAATTTTGGTCTTTGTATTGCTTGCAAGAGCTGCAACAGCACCTACAGTTGCTGGTTCACCAGTTGTGTAAATGAAGTTTAGATCTGGCTGAGCAGTTACGAGATCTTCGGCAGCCTTAGCAGCCTTTTCTTGTACGTTATCGCCACTGACACTCTGAGTGAAAGTTGCACCAGTTGCATCTACAACCTGACGGAAGTTGTCTTCACGTAGGTTCTGGATGAACGAGCTTTTTGCTCCAACGACGCCATAAGTTGCTTCAGCGCCTAGGCCATTCGCAGCAGCCCATTCACCGATTGTGGCGCCAGCTTTAGCATTATCTACACCAACAAATGTGTCGATTGATCCTGCTTCTAGTTCAGCGTCAATTGCAACAACTTTGATGCCAGCATCACGAGCAGCCTTAACTGCAGGCAAAATACCTTCAACGTCAATTGCAACAACAATCAGACCAGTTACACCTTGAGCCACGAAAGCTTCGATGTCACTGCTTTGCTTCGCTGCATCGTTATTCGCGTTTGCGATTGTTAATTCGCAACCAACTTCAGCAGCTGCTTCTTCAGCGCCTTCATTCATTTGAGTGAAGAATGCTGCGGTCTGGTTAATTTGAACCATACCGATAACACAAGAAGCTTCAGCAGCAGCTGTTGAATCTGAAGAAGCTTCTTCTGATCCACCGCCACAAGCTGAAAGAACTAGAGATACAACTGCTGCACCAGCAACCAATCTCCAGTTTCTATATTTCATTTTGTTCATTCATTTCTCCTTAATAAGAAATGTCGGTTTACTGAGCCGAATAAGTAAAAGAACTACCTAGTCGTTCGGCACCCCGCTTTTTGGGCATTCCCGAAAAGCCAGTTTGTCGCTGCTCAATGTAATCGATTACATTTAACCTAAAGTTAAGGCAATTTTTCTGAAATATCTAGCAAAATGCCAAACGTAACTAAACTGTTACCAAGACGGGTGTGGAGGGCTCAGTTGAAAAACACCCGACTTGTTGATTTAGCAAGAGTTTCCGGCCTCTCCACCGCAACCGTATCCAGGGCGCTTCGTGGCATGTCTAATGTCAGGCCTGAGACCACAGAACTAATAAAGAAAGCTGCCGAAGATCTTGGCTATGAAGGCAATGACATTGCTAGGTCACTAAGAACTCAAAAAACTAGCAATCTAGCCATTATTGTTCCAAGCATAGTGAATCCGTTTTTCTTGATGTTGATTAACGAAGTTGAAAGTTATGTGACATCTCAGGGCTACAACTTGTTTTTGTGCGATTCGCGAAATGATCCAAAAAATGAGGAAGTTAAAATTCGAGAACTTCTTCGGTCAAATGTATCTGGAATATTGATCAGTCCCAGCAACTCTGAAGCCAACATAGATTTAATTTTTGATTTATCAGAACGAAAACGCTTAGTTCAGTTAGATCGACA
>CAYVZD010000040.1:0-1569 GCA_964456135.1 uncultured Bifidobacterium sp. | reverse complement strand
GTACTACCTGATGCAATAATTTGTTCAGCAGACATCATTGCTATTGGACTAATGTCCACGCTTTTAAATTTAGGCGTAAGGATTCCAAATGACGTTTTAGTCACTGGACTTGATGATATTTATTTAAATAATTATTTCTCACCATCTTTGACTACCGTCCGACAGCCGTTAAAGGAAATTGCTCGAATTGCAGTTGATAATTTGCTAAATCCAGATACAGTAAATCAATCTAAAGAGATTGCGCTGCCTGGAGAATTAATTGTAAGAGAAAGTTCGACGCGAATTTAGCTGAAGGCCAACGCTAAAAAAAATTTAACCCCACTTTTCATCGCATCTTCATTAAATTTCACTTTTTCAGAATGATTAAAAAATTCACTTCCTTCTAACTGACAACCTAGGTAAAACATGGCACCTGGCCACTTTTGTAGGAAATATGAATAATCCTCGATGACCATCGAAGTTTCAGGTAGTTCATTAATCGTTATTTTTTCAGGTAATTTTGCCAAACAATCTATAGCAAATTCATTACTTCGAGCTGAATTGATTACAGCTGGATAACCTTCCTTAATAGTCAAATCAACTTTTACTTGGTATCGCTCCTGAGTGCTAGCAGTTATTTCAGCCAATTTATTACGAACGTAATCAATCGACTTAAAATCTTTCCCACGGATTGTTCCACGCAGACGCGCATCGGGAGGAATTACGTTGACTGAATTACCAGACAAAATTTCCGTAACCGTAGCAACCTGCGTTGGCCATGGATTTGCAAGTAAATCAGTTATTGAATTTATGGCTAGGGCGATATTGGCAGCTGGTGTTATGGGTGTATTAGCTTTATGGGGGCTGGCTCCATGTCCACCAAGCCCTGTGACATGAATTTCAAACCAGTCTCCAAAACCCATAAAAGAGTCGTTTTTCCAGTTAAGGGTCCCTGAAGGCAAATTTGCATGAGTGTGCAAAGCAAAACTTTGGGCAGAAGTAACTTCAGTTAAATTTTTGTGCTTTAAAAGTGGTATTGCTCCGCGATCAAATTCTTCACCTGATTGAAATGCTAGAACTATTTTTTTATTTGGTTTATTTTCACTAAGAATTTTTGCAGTGGTAATCAAGATGGCGGTGTGTAAATCATGGCCACACGCATGCATGTTTCCATCATGTTTTGACCTATAACTTAAACCTTCTGGCTCCAAGACTGGAAGTGCATCCATGTCACATCTAAAAACAAGAGTCTCATGACCCTCAGGATTAATAACCAAACTTAATCCACTTGACTCGTCGTTAGATTCGACTTCAAGCCCAAATTTTTCAAGTTCGGCGCAAACAAACTTTTGCGTCTTGGGCAAAAATAAACCCACTTCTGGTATCTCATGTAAAGACCGCCGAAGTGATTGGGTATAAAAAAAACTGTCTGAAACTACGCGATTGATGTCATTAAATTCCATGAATCTCCGAAAGTTTTTAGTTAATTAACGATTTAACCCAAGTTAACATGATAATTTTTATCGGTGGGAACTAAAAGCGGCGATCGTGAATCTTATTTTCCAGCAATAGAGAAAAAATATGGCCAAC
>CAYVZD010000039.1:0-7737 GCA_964456135.1 uncultured Bifidobacterium sp. | reverse complement strand
ACTCGCTTTACTTGGCCACCAAGCATCGGAACCAGATCAACCAATGCGTTCCCGGCTTGTGAAGTTTTCGTTGGCCAGTTTTCGATTGTGACTTGGCCTCCGGCAACCAATGCAGCGGCCACAAAAGCTGCAGCGTTTGAAAGATCAGGTTCAACTGTGATTGAAAAACCCTTTGGGGATTGTGGGGCTATGGTCCATGAAGCATTCCGAAGATTAATCAAATTACTTTCAACCGAAACACCAGTTTCACCTAGTACTTCTATTGTCATTTCAATATGCGGCAAGGAGGGAAGGTTGCCCCCTGAGTGTGTGACAGTTAAGCCTTCGTCGAAGCGAGCACCTGCTAGCAGTAATGCGCTGACAAATTGTGAAGATGCGGACGCATCAATTTCTACTCGGCCACCTGGCATAAAACCTTTTGCATTAATTACAAAGGGAAGTGTTCCGCGGCCATCATCGACAATATCTGCGCCCAACTCACGAAGGGCTTTGATAACTGCAGACATTGGACGAACTCTGGCTCTGGGGTCGCCATCAAATCGAATCGCGCCAGTTGAAAGTGTTGCAATCGGGGGAACAAATCGCATTACTGTTCCAGCCAGGCCACAATCAATTTCAGTTGATCCGGAAAATTCACCAGGAGTTACCACCCAAGAATCACCATCAACTTCAACAGAATTTCCAAGTGATTTAATAGCGCTCGCCATCAACTCGGTGTCCCGTGCCTTTAGTGGAAAATTAATTCGTGATGGTCCGTTTGCAATTGCAGCGAGTATCAACCATCGATTTGTGAGGGACTTAGACCCTGGAATCCGAACTGTTTTCGAAATAGCAGCATCCCTATTCGGGGCAGACCACAGTTCAGACACCCTTTAAGCCTAGTAGTTAATGAAGTTAGCGAGAGTTGATGTTCTTCGGGAATACTCCATGCAATAAATCAGTTGAATTACTTATGTCCACCGGGTTAATGCCAGCACCAATGGTCGATGCAATAAAAAGACCCAAAAATTTAACATTGGAACAACAAGAATTCACGTTCAAGCAAAAAAGAGTAAGGTCATTAAATATGACCAAGTCGCCAGCACAGGACGATGAATTTTCATCGGTTCAGTCAAGCGAAGAAGAGCTTGAATCTGTCGAGGTAAAAAAGCTTTCTCCGGCTAAAGCAGCACAATTAACCGCTCGTTTTGAGCGAGATGCACTTCCGCTCCTTGATGCGATTTATGCGGGCGCTTATAGACTGACCCGCAATCAAGCAGACGCCGAAGACTTGGTGCAAGAAACTTTTGCTAAGGCATATCGTTCTTTTCAATCATTTGAAGAAGGTACAAATCTAAAGGCTTGGCTGTATCGAATTCTGACAAACACTTTCATTAATCAGTATCGGAAAAACCAGCGCGGACCGGCAGTTGATCCAACAGAACAGATTGAAGACTGGCAGATGGCAAGAGCTGAGCGCCATACTTCTGGAGGGTTGAAGTCAGCTGAAACAGAAGCGCTCGAGAACTTACCTAATGATGTAATCAATAATGCGCTGAATTCAATTCCTGAGGAATTTCGAAACGCAGTATATATGGCCGATGTTGATGGTTTTTCATACAAAGAAATTGCACAAATTATGGACACTCCGGTGGGCACAGTCATGTCTCGTCTACACCGAGGAAGAAAAATGTTGCGAGATTTACTTGAAGATTATGCCTATGAAAATGGATACTTAAAGGAGGCGAAATAATGAGTTGCGGCAATCATCATGACACTCCTTGCAGTGAAGTATTAAAAGTTATCTATCTTTATCTTGATAATGAAGAATGCGTAATTGAACGCTCTCTAGTCACTCAACACTTAACAGAATGTCCACCTTGTTATTCAGAATTCGGCCTTGAAACCGTTTTGAAGTCACTCATTAATCGAGCATGTGATCAGCAGTCTGCACCTTCAGCAATTTATGAACGAGTAGTTGCCCAAATTGCTGATATTCAAGTAGAAATAACCCGGGTGCAAAAGCACACCTAAATTTCCTCTATTCTTAATACATTAAGTTTTATTCAAGGAGACCACAATGAGTAAGCGCGGCCGCAAAAAGCGTGATCGTAAAAAGAACAAGGCTAACCACGGCCGTCGTCCAAATTCATAATATTTTTGGAATAAAAAAAGAGCCCAACGATCTTGGGCTCTTTTTAGTTTTTTAGATCTCAACCGATTTCTACAATCAAGTCGCCTTCTTGAACTACATCCCCTTGGGTTACAGCTAGGCGAGTAATTTTTCCGGCTACTTCTGCGATAACAGGAATTTCCATTTTCATTGATTCCAAAAGTGCAACAGTTTCACCAATTGCAATTTCATCGCCCTCAGAGACGTAAATTTCCATCACGTTGGCAACCATGTCTGCACGGATTTCGGCCATAACGTTACGTCTGTCCTTTTATTCGGTTAGTGGAATTAAATTCGAGGTAAGTCGGTTTCAAAAATGTGCGGAGTTGGTTCAATCCCACGAGCCCGAGCACGTTGTGCTCGCCGTTTAATTGCACGTCGCTCGTCTTCACTAGTGCCGCCCCAGACTCCTGAGTCTTGTCCAGTTTCAAGTGCCCATTTCAAACAAGGTTCGATAACAGGGCAACGCCGACATACGGCTTTTGCTTCCTCAATTTGTAATAGCGCAGGGCCAGTATTGCCAATGGGGAAGAAAAGTTCCGGATCTTCAGCTCGGCAGGCTGCCTGATGGCGCCAGTCCAATTGATCCTCCAGGGGTAGTTTTGGGCAAAAATTTGTTCCGAATCCAAACCGGAAAATGGTTTTTATTCGGACCTACTTTCTAACCCTCTCATTTCGTGAGAGATTTCACAAGGGTTTAGGGCAAAAAGTTTTCAAAAAAATCGTGGCCTATGTCTCACTGGTCCAATTTGTCCAAATTTTCGGCGAAACCCGCCTGATAAACCTGTCTCGGTTATGCGACGACTGTTAAGCAGTCGGTGAAATGTTTAACACTTACCTCGGTTACTAAATCTAAAGCTTCACCGTCTGTCTGAATCCAGGTAGGCACTGAGGCAGTAATTTTGAACGATTTTTGTTTTTCTAAAACTAAGACGTTTTCATTATTTGTTAAGTTGCTTCGCAAAACTAAATCTCTAACTAGTTGTGCAGTCCTTGAAACAGAAAGTTCGTAAGGAGCAAACAGGTCGAGAGCCGACGTATCTAAATCATTTTTTGTTGGAGAAACTGCAAATTTTCCTATGTAGGTCCAAGGTGAAAAGTTGACCATTAATGCGAACTGTGTTTCAGGATAAGTTACACCGTTCTGATCGGTAATTGTTAACTGAGCTCGGCCATTACGAACTTCAGTAAAAAGTTCCTTAAGTGTGATTAGCGCGTAAGACAAGTCACTAGCCAATTTGCCTTGATTTCTTTTCTCCTCCATTCGGGATAAGACTCTGGCATCAAGTCCTAAACCAGCATTGAACAGAAACCATCGAGAGTAACCTGCAAAATCAATTTTGCCTAACCCAATTTTTCTGGTCGATTTTTGGGTGATTTTTTGAATAAGTTGGGCGGTAGCAGTCACCGCATCATTTGAGTACCCAAGATTTCGCACAAAAACATTTGCGTTTCCGCCTGGTAATCCAGCAAGAAGTGGAAGTTGTCCTGACTGCGATTGGCTTAGCATGCCATTGACTAATTCATTTAAAGTGCCATCTCCACCAAGTGCGATCACTAATTCGTAACCTTCAGCTACGGTGTTTTTGCCAATTTCAATACCGTGTAACTTCTCTTCGGTATTTATTACTGTCAGATCTAAGTGATTTGCAAGCGCAGAAGTAATTACCGACTGGACCTCGGGGGTAGTGGTGGTGGCAAATGAATTCACAACCAATAGCGTTCGCATAGTTCCAGCCTAAACGCGATATGGTTTAGGTATGCGCAGGGTTAGTTACTTGATTGGTGTTGGGCAAAGTTTATTGCTTGGCGGTTACGCTATTGCGCTTTTAGTTGTTGGAACTCGGCTGGAATCTACTTTGGGATCTCCAGTTGTAGAAACAATTATCTATTTAATTTTTGCAGCGGGAATTTTTTTAGTTAGTCGCGGATTCTTGCGTGCGCAGAATTGGTCTCGTACTCCATACTTAGTAATTCAAATGTTCGGCGTAATTGTGTCCTACACACTGCTTTCCGGAGACGACATTAGTTATCGAATAACCGGTGCAATTGTCGGCCTAAGTTCGGTATTGGCGATTTACGCATTGGTAAAAACCCCGATTGAAATCAGTTAGCTAGTTCTGTCAACTTATCGCCAGTTAATCGATACACCACCCATTCATCCATTGGAACAGCACCGATTCCTTTATAAACGTCTATTGCACTTTGATTCCAAGTAAGAACCCACCATTGAAATCGGGTGTACCCATTTTCTACACAAACTTCAGCAAGCTTTTTTAGTAGAGCTTTGCCCAATCCTTTGCCACGATATTTTGGTTTGACATAAAGGTCTTCTAAATAAATTCCATGTTCACCTTGCCAGGTGCTGTAATTCAAAAACCAAATAGCCATTCCAGCCAGTTGGCCGGGTAATTCTGGATCTTCAATTACATGTGCGAAAAGTGCCGGTGATCCGTGTGGGGTATTTGCTGAATGATCGGAAGCAGAAGTGCCACCGAAGAGCGCCCGTTCCAGTTGCTCTTCGGTGGCAATAACTTCGTCAACAGCTTTTTCAAATTCAGCCAGTTCGATAATCATCGAATGCATTTGAGCCACATCTTTAGGTGTGGCTGGCCGAACTTCAAAAGCCAATTAAATCAACCCAGAAATTTTTTGCTGAACTACTTACGCTTTTTTAGTTTCAGCGAAGATGTTTGCAATTTCGTCGATCTTGGCAAGTAATTGATCGGCTACGGCTACATCTACCGTTCCTTTTGTACCAGCAGCGCCAGCTAATTTAGTTGCGTCGTTAAATAACTGGTGCAATTGTGGGTACTTTTCAAAATGTGGAGCCTTGAAGTAATCAGTCCATAAAACCCATAGGTGATCTTTAACCATGTGTGAGCGTTCTTCTTTAATTGCGACTGCACGTGCTTTGAAATTTGCATCGTCAGATGCATGGTATTTCTCCATACATGCCTTAACGGACTGTGCTTCGATTCGAGCCTGAGCTGGATCATAAACACCACAAGGTAAGTCGCAATGTGCTGAAACGCGAACTGTTGGGGCGAAAAATTTCATTGTTCCTCCGAAATTAAAAATATACTTACCGCTTGTCCAAGGTTACGGTACCTAAGTTTTATACGCATCTGCAGTCTGACTAATACAGGATTAAGCGTGATTTAGCAGATGGCAGACTAGAACTATGGCACTAGGAATTGCGATTATTGAAGGCCTATCAATGGTGCCAACTTATGCACCAGGGGAACGAGTAATAGTTCGATACGGATCGTCATTCGGCGTGGGCGACGTAGTACTGATAGCTTTTCACGATCGCATCGATGTGAAACGAATTTCAAAAATTGAAAATGGTCTTGTGACAATTATTGGCGATAATGAGGCTGTAAGTATTGACTCACGCAAGTATGGGCCGGTACAAAATAGCCAGATTGTTGCAAAAGTTATTTTCAGATTACCTAAATGGCTAGTCAGGTAGTAGAACTAGTTTTCCTTGAACATCGCCTGCGATAAGTTTTTCAAAGGCATTTTTTGCTTCACTAAACATGTAAGTGCCTTGAAATTCTGGACGCAAGCCAGTTTTTTCTAAGAATGCGATTAGGTCGATTAATTCTGCTTTTGAGCCCATAGTTGAGCCAATTATTTGTAATTGAAGAAAAAAGAGTCGATTTAAATCAGCTGGAGGATTTGCACCAGTTGTTGCACCAGAAACAATAATCCGCCCACCTGGCTTTAAACTTCGCATCGAATGTGCCCAGGTTGCCTGGCCAACTGTCTCCATTACTACATCAACTTTTTCCGGCAACTTAGCATTTGGTTCAAAGACTTGGGCAGCACCTAGTTTTTGTGCGTACTGTTTTTTGTCTTCGGATCGAGTTGTGACCCAAACTCGAATTCCGGCCGCATTTGCTAACGAAATTAAAGCGCTAGCAACCCCACCGGATGCTCCCTGAATTAAAACCGTGTCACCTTTGGTAAGTCCAGATTTACTGAACAGCATTCGATAAGCAGTCAACCAAGCAGTAGGCAGACAAGCGGCTTGTTCAAACGAAAGCCAATCTGGTTTAGGAATCAGATTGTATTTTGGAACGCACGTGAAATTTGCAAATGTTCCATTGTGTATTTCGCTAAGGAGCGAACGTTTTGGATCTAATGTTTCATCGCCACCAGAAGGATCGCCGATCACCGCATGCACAATCACCGGAGTTCCGTCGCTGGTAATTCCGGCACCATCGGAACCAAGCACAATCGGTAAATTTTCACTAGGTGTCGCCTGACCGCGGAGAGTCCAAACATCGTGATGATTTAGAGCGGCAGCTTTGATTTCAACTTTTACCCAGTCGTTAGTTGCTTCGGGCTCAGGCAACTCACAAATGGAAAGTGCCGAAATAGGATTTTCTGCATCGCCATGGGTTGCGACAATGGCTTGCATTATTCTTCGACTTCATCATCGAGTCTGGCTAACCACGTAGCAAGTCGTTCTATCGGTATCTCGAAATCAGGATTTAAATCAACAAACTCAGCAAGTCTGGCTGCCAACCAAGAAACCGAAATTTCTTCTTCACCACGGCGATTTTCAAGCTCTTCGATTCCGCGATCTGTGAAATACATAAGCTTTCCTAGTTGAACGCTTGAGTTACAAGAGTCTCTTGTTCAATTTCGTGGCGGTGATGTGAACCCACGGCTGGTGATGAAGAAGCTGGACGTGATATGCCAACTAGTGGACGACCAATAACTTCTGGCATGTTCATTGCCATAAATGACCAAGCGCCTTGATTTGCTGGTTCTTCTTGCACCCATTTAACGGTTTGTAAATTTTCAAATCGAGCTAATTCAGGTGGCAACGTTATTGCAGGCAACGGATACAAGCGCTCAAGTCGAATAATCGCTACATCTTTACGACCAGTCTTTTCGCGATGTGCGACTAAATCGTAGTAAACCTTGCCACTGCAAAGAAGCGCAGTTTTTACATCAGCCGGATTCATTTCCTTGTCACCAATAATTGAAGTGAATGTTCCAGAGGTAAAGTCGCTAACTTTGCTCGTTGCATATTTTGCTCGCAATAAAGACTTGGGTGTGAAAATAACTAGAGGTCGATCTAGCGGTGAATGTACTTGCCAGCGAAGTAAGTGGAAGAACGATGCAGGTGTAGTTGGCATAGCAACAGTGATGTTGTCCTGCGCACATAATTGTAAGAATCTCTCGATTCGTGCTGAAGAGTGATCCGGGCCTTGTCCTTCATAACCATGTGGCAGAAGTAAAGTTACTCGACTTCGTTGAGCCCACTTTTGTTCACCGGCAGCAATAAATTCATCGATTATGGTTTGTGCGCCATTGGCAAAATCTCCAAATTGCGCTTCCCACATTGTTAATACATCGGGACGGATTACCGAATAACCGTATTCAAATCCCATCGCTGCATATTCACTTAGTAGTGAATCGTAAACCCAAAGTTTGGCATTGCCTTCGTAACATTGCTTCAGTGGCTTGAATTGCCATCCAGTTTTCTTGTCAACAATTACCGCATGGCGATGACCGAATGTGCCACGTCGAGAATCTTGGCCAGCTAAGCGGACAGATCTTCCTTC
>CAYVZD010000038.1:3261-8371 GCA_964456135.1 uncultured Bifidobacterium sp. | reverse complement strand
AAGCGGCTACTTGATGGCTAGCCCGATCTGACTTTGCAGAGACTCCTATTACAGCAACAGATCTAGCGTTAAGCAGAATTTCTCGCACCTGGTTATCAGTTAACTTCGTATCCATTAATTCCAACCTTTAACCATCAAATAATTTGGATCAAGTTTTGCTAAATGCTGAACTTTACCTTTAACGCTAGACTAAATCTTGTGTTGGAACACTTTTTTACTGGATTACTTGTAGCAGCAACAATTGCGATTGCTTGGTTTTCGGGTTACGTAATTTACAAATTATTTAAGGGTCAAGACTGAGTACAAGTTATCACCCTGATCTTGCCCCGCTATCTTGGTTGATTGGTACCTGGGTTGGTGTTGGTGTAGTCGGTTACCCGACTATGGAAAATGACATTCAAGTTGGGCAAGAATTAAATATCTCGCATGATGGTCGACCGTTTTTAACTCACTGGTCACGCACTTGGTTACTAAATGAACAAGGTGACCGGGTTGAACCACTGGCGATGGAAGCTGGATTTTGGCGGCCGCTACCAAATAACGAAGTTGAACTTTTACTAACGCATCCAACTGGAATCAGTGAAACTTGGTATGGCAAAGTCACCGTAACTGGAATTGTTAATGCGCAAATAACCGGTGCTCGAGTTGAATTAAAAACAGATGCAATTATGCGCACCTCAACTGCTAAAGAAGTCACTGCTGGTGAGCGACTTTATGGCCTAGTTGATGGAGATATTGGCTGGGTTTATGACATGGCAGCTCAGGGAGTTCCACTTAAGTCGCACGCATCATTTCATCTAACTAAAGTGAGTTCCGATGGACAGTCGTGATTGGGATGAAGTACTTCGGTTACATGGTTACCGAATTACCCCGCAGCGCCAGCTAGTTCTTGATGCCATCAATACATTGGGTCATGCAACACCAGAAGAACTTTGCACCGAAGTGCAAAAAAAAGCAGCTGCAGTAAATTTATCCACAATTTATCGAACTCTTGAAGTACTTGAGCAGGTTGGCTTAGTCACCCATGCGCATATTGGGCACGGGGCTCCGACTTACCATTCAGTTGATGATGAAGCACACATACATCTAGTTTGTGATGTTTGCGGTGAAGTTCAATCAATTGAAGCCGATGCAGCAGAAACTTTTGTCCAAATATTGCGAGACCGCGCCGGTTTCGAAACTGACGTTGCGCATGTTTCAGTACATGGCCAATGCGCTAAATGTCTTGATTTACAAAAATTGTTCTGAGGTTTTCGATGACCACTGCAATGCCAAATATGGACACCACTAGTCCCGATTCAACAATTCCTTGGCACTATGGTGATCCGTTTAAAGAACAACGTGAATTAGTTGCTGGACGGGGAAGAGTCGACCTGTCTAATCGAGAAGTAGTTACGGTAAGTGGGCCAGATCGCAATAGCTGGCTTAATTCGTTAACGACTCAAGAAATGTTGACTCCGTTTAAGTCAACACAGAGTTTAATTTTGAGTCCGCATGGCCACATTGAGCATGATTTGCATGCAATCGATGACGGTGAAATCACTTGGCTAATAGTTGAACCAGGGACTTCAGAAACATTAACTGAATACTTAAATTCGATGAAGTTTATGTTGCGCGTAGAGGTTTCTAATCAGTCAGGTGACTTTGCTGTAGTCGGAGCACCAGATTGGATTGAAACTAGTTTTCCAACCTGGCATTCACCAGCAGCGTACGTAGATTTTGACAATGATCCTTACGTAACAAGTCGGCCAGCATCATGGAAAGTTACCGAGTACATAGTGCCTAAATCCAAATTGACTCAAGAAATAGATGTACCGATAGGCAGTTGGGCGTGGGAAGCGCATCGAATTCGAGCCGGGGTTGCCAGGTTAAATTTTGAAACAGATCACAAAACAATTCCGCATGAAGTGGGATTAATTGGTCCAGCTGTCCACTTAAATAAGGGATGTTATCGCGGACAAGAAACCATTGCCCGAGTTGTTAACTTAGGTAAACCACCTCGGCGACTTGTGCACTTGGAATTGGATGGCTCGACAAACGAATTACCTAGTAAGAACGATGAAGTTAAAACTGAGGATCAGGTTATTGGTCGAATTACTTCTGTAATTCAAGATTATGAATCAGGGCCAGTTGCACTAGCTGTTATTAAACGAAATGTATCCCCGGAGTTAGTTTTAACCGTTAATGAAGTTAGCGCTAGCCAAACTTCGATTGTAAATATTTAGTAACTGTTAAATACAATCAAACTTCGATTAGTACGGTCATTGGACCATCACATATCTGACTAATTCGCATGTCAGCACCAAACTTGCCAGTTTCAACTTTTGCACCCAAATCTCGTAAGGCTCGAGCAACTTCGTTAACTAGTGGTTCTGCTTGCTCTCCTCTGGCTGCCTGTAACCAAGTCGGTCGCCGACCTTTAGAAGTATCTGCGTACAAAGTAAATTGACTAATCAAAAGTATTGGCAGCCCCGCATCAGCAGCAGCCACTTCGTTGGATTCAACATTGACCGAAAGTCCACGTTTTACTAAATCATCTCGTTCAAAAATTCGAAGTTTCCAAATCTTGTCAGCTAAGGTTGCGCACTTTGAAATATCATCATCAACACTGATACCAACTAACAC
Source organism: uncultured Bifidobacterium sp. (assembly GCA_964456135.1). Taxonomy (GTDB): domain Bacteria; phylum Actinomycetota; class Actinomycetes; order S36-B12; family UBA5976; genus UBA5976. The sequence continues at coordinate 5,746 of CAYVZD010000038.1, read as the reverse complement.
CATTAGTCCAGGTCCAGAAAACTGACCTATGACTTGTCCACCAACTTCAACCGCTGCGCCGTCTACGCGCTGGATAACTGCCTTCATGAGTTAATTCTGTCGCATGTGACACGATTGAGACATGTATGTACCTGTTGCTCAAGTTGTCCGAAGCGGATTTGTTGAAGGACGGCACTTTGGAAGTGCAGTAGTTGTAGATGCAACGGGTGAAGTTATCTGGTCTTGTGGTGAAGTTGCCACTCAAATTTTTCCTCGCTCTAGCAATAAGTTGATGCAAGGTTTAGCGATGGTACGAGCCGGTCTACCGGCTAAAGGTGAATTACTAGCACTAGCTTGTGCATCACACAGTGCTGAAAGTTTCCATCTTGAGGGAGTGCAGAGCCTATTGAATGCAGCTGGATTGACTACAGATGCTTTGCGTTGCCCAGCTGATTGGCCGCTAGATCCGGTTGAAAAAGACACCTTGCTTGCAGAAGGCGTTGAAAAAGAAAACATTTACATGAATTGCAGCGGTAAACATGCCGCCATGTTGTTTACTTGCGTGATTAATGGCTGGGATACGCGAAGCTATTTAGATCCTGAGCATCCGCTACAAAAACTTTGTAAAGAAGTTGTCGAAGAAGTAACCGGTGAGACTGTCGAACAAATTGGCGTTGATGGCTGCGGAGCTCCAGTTATGTCGACATCGTTAATTGGTTTGGCTAGATCTTTTGGCAAATTTGCCGGTCCAACTGCGGACGAAAAGCAAAAAGCTATTGCAGATTCAATTCGCAGTCATCCAGAGTTCCTAGGCGGCACAAGACGCGACGTCACAAAATTAATCAAAGGCGTACCCGGCTTAGTTGCTAAAGATGGTGCTGAAGGTGTTTACGCGATTGGACTCGGCGATGGTCGCGCATTGGCATTAAAGATCGAAGACGGTAGTGACCGAGCCAGAATCGTAGTGGCCAATTCATTACTTAAAACTGTATTGAATGTGGTTTCACAAGAAGTCGATCGACAATTAACAAGCCAGGTATTACTTGGTGGTGGCAAACCAGTTGGGTTAGTCGAAGCTTTAGTTCCTTAATTGAAACAAACTTTACGAATAGCGTTCAGCCAAACTTACTTCTGCCAAGCGTGACAAACTTTCACGAATCGCTCTTGCTCGAGTTTCGCCAACACCTTCTACGTCACGAAGTTCTTCGGCACTGGCTGCAAGCAAATGCTGCAATCCATTGAAGTGCGTAGTTAGGTTTTCAATAATCAACTCAGGCAATCGCGGTACTTTAGCCAGCAATCTAAATCCACGTGGACTCAAGTGTTGATCTGCACTTTCGACATCACTTGGCAAACCAAGAGCGCCAGCAACCGCCCCTAAATCCAAAATGGATGTGGCATCTAGGGCCGCCAATGCTGTTAAGTAGTTTTCTGGATTCTTTTGGCGACGACTCGATGGCATGTAATCACGAATAACTAAACGCAACTCTTCGTCTGTACCTGCCACTAATTCTTCAAGTTGTAGTGAAATTAGACGACCTTCAGATCCAAGTGAAACTACATAGTTAGCAATTTCACTCGAAATTCGTCTGACCATCTCATGACGTTGGATAACAATCGAAACATCGCGGATACTCACTGCATCTTCAATTTCAAGTGCAGATAAATTTCCTTCAACTTCATCAAGGCGAGCCTTGTATCGCTCTAAAGTTGCAAGTGCTTGGTTAGCTTTAGACAAAATCGATGCGGCATCTTCAAGGACGTAACGTTTGCCATCTAAATAAAGCGCGATGATATTCATTGACTTACTTACGCTGATAACGGGTAAGTGAGTTTGGCGTGAAACACGATCCGCAGTGCGGTGACGGGTACCTTGCTCGTCAGTAGGAATACTTGGATCTGGTAACAACTGAACTGCGGCTGAATAAATACGGGTGGCATCTCGATCGCAAAGTACCGCGCCATCCATTTTGGCTAATTCTCGAAGTCGAGTTGCAGTGAAGTCAGTATTTACATCAAATCCACCAGAACTGATTTGATTAATGACTTTGTCTTGGCCAAGGACGATCAACGCACCAGTTGAACCGCGAAGGATTCGCTCTAACCCATCGCGTAATGGTGTACCAGGTGCTACTTGAGCCAGAACCGCAAGAACATTTGAGTCTGGATCAGACTTCTCTCTAATTGCCACTTAAAGAACTTTCTTGCGTGAAGTTAGCAAGAGTCTATTGGATAAATATCTAAGTTAAAAAACCTTAAGTGCAGAATTTAAATTATCAACTTGGACTAGTTTGAGGCTTTTAACACTGGGCGGCAGTTTGGTTCCTCGTGGCACAAGAGCGGTTGCAAAGCCAAGTCGAGCAGCTTCACTAAGTCGTTGACTGATACCTGGGACTGGACGAATGTCACCACTTAGTGCAACTTCGCCAATCGCAACTAAGTCAATGGGTAACGCTTTATCCTGAACTGCACTTGCGATTGCCAAACACATTCCTAAATCAGCGCC
>CAYVZD010000038.1:0-3161 GCA_964456135.1 uncultured Bifidobacterium sp. | reverse complement strand
ACGCTTTATCCTGAACTGCACTTGCGATTGCCAAACACATTCCTAAATCAGCGCCCGGATCTGAAATCTTTGCGCCAGCAACTGTAGAAAGGAAGACATCTTTGTCCCAAAGTTTGAGTCGTCCCGCACGTTCAGTAACTGCAATCAACATGGCAGCGCGGGAATTATCTAAACCTGAAGTTCGTCTAATTGGATTATTCGCTGGACTTGAAGTAGTTAATGCTTGTACTTCAACCAGAAGCGCCCGTCGACCTTCCATTGTGATTGTGATACAAGTTCCGGGAACTGCCTGATCACGCTGCGATCTAAATAGTGAAGATGGGTCGCTAACTTCGCGCAAACCATCGTCAGCTTGCTCAAAACAGGCAACCTCATCAGCCGGGCCATAACGATTTTTATTTGCTCGCAATAACCGAAGCGGAGTGCTTCGGTCACCTTCAAAAGTTAATACTGTGTCAACTAAGTGTTCTAATGATCTTGGCCCAGCAACTGAGTTATCTCGAGTTGATTGTCCGATTAGCAATAGCGGCATGCGACGACTTTTTGCAGCCCGAGTAAGAACTTGAGTTACTTCATGAACCTGGGCAACCCCACCAGCGCGACCGTCTAATTCTGTTGAGGCAATAGTTTGCACACTATCGACGACAAGTAAGTCTGGATCTACTTGTTCAACATGCCCAAGTAAAACAGCAAGATCAGTTTCATCTGCAATGAGTAAAGTTGTGGACTTCGTGCCAATTCGATTAGCTCTGATCCGAATTTGTTCAGCGGATTCTTCACCAGAAATGTAAAGAACTTTGCGGCCATTTTTGGCAAACTTATCGGCTGCTTCGAGTAATAAAGTTGATTTGCCAACTCCAGGTTCACCAGCCAACAGCACGCATTGCCCGGCAACAAGACCGCCACCTAGTACACGATCTAATTCGGCTAATCCAGTTGAAGTTCGCTCAACTTCACCAATCGGAATATCTTTTATCGCCCGAGCTGGTTTTGCTGGAAGTGTGCCAGTTGTAGTGGTACGTAAACCGGCTCGTGCCGGCGCAGCAGATACTTCGGTTACAGAACTCCAGGCTTGGCATTCAGGACAACGACCAACCCACTTAGGTCCGGTCCAACCACATTCAGTGCACTTGTAACTTGCCCGCGGAGTTTTTGCCACGATCTAAGAGTAAGTGAAAGTGCAGACAGTTGTTATTTTTTATCCTTAAGCTGATTCGCCCTTGTTGCTGGGTGAATTGCTAAGTACTTAATAGTTTTTTCGTTGCCAGTTTTTAAGACGGCTGCAACCATCTCTTCGTGAGCACGACAATGGTCAGCCAAAATTTTGTAGGCTTTTTTACCCATAAGTGCGGTCAATTCGCCTTCGAGTGAGATGTAAACCGGTTCTTTACCCACGTGAGCTTCAGTGGCTGTTGAGCAATACCAATCTAAATCGGTTCCACCTGGACCCCAACCGCGTCGGTTATATTCCTCGATCCCGATTATTACGGTGTCCACTTCGTCAGGTCTTTCAAAGTTTTCAAATGTCCGTCGGATTGGTAATTCCCAACAAACTTGAGGCTTTGTTACGTGGTGACCAACACCCATTTCCATAGCAAGAATGTGAAGTGCGCAGCCATCGCCGCCTGAAAAACCATTTCGATTATGGAAAATACATGCACCGTTAATCGCCCGAGTTTTTCGATCGCCTTCGTCATCTTTTTCAAAGATGCCGTTCTTTTTTGCCTCGCTAAAGTTTTGCCAAATATCTGGACGCAACATCGCAGCGTGCTTCTTGGTGTTATCCATATCTTCTTTATCGGCTATGTGAGCACCTAAATTACAACAGCCAACATCAGGGTTATTTTTGTCGATTCCTTTGCAGCCAGCACCCCAAATACAGGTCCATCGACTGGTTAGCCAAGTAAGGTCACATCGGTAAAGATTTGTATCATCTTCGGGATCAACGAACTCAACCCACTTACGCGGGAAATCTAATTTCTTCTCAGGCACGAAAAGAGCCTAATCGGTCACATGTTGTTTAACCCAATTGAGTAGTCCTTTTTACCCAAGGTAGACCCAAACCACATTGCGAAACTTTGCGCAGGTGAGCGTAAAGTAACTTGTAGCCAATTAAGCCAATTAGGTAGGAAATAAATGCTTCGGGAACTACTAGTTTCTGCCTCGCGCAGTAAGAAACTTGAACACATTGTTTCAACATCACCACTAAGCAAAAATGTGGTGAACCGATTTGTGGCTGGCTATGACACTAAATCTGTGGTTCAAAAAGTCACTGAGCTACACAAACTCGGTATTTACACCACAATCGATCGACTTGGCGAAGACACTTTAGATCGCAATCAAGCAGACGCCACTGTTGCTGCTTACCTCGAACTTCTGCGCGCATTACATGCAGCAGGCCAAACTCACATGGCTGAAGTTTCAGTCAAACTAAGTGCCGTTGGCCAGGCACTGGAACCAAACGGTGAGGAAATTGCGCTAACCAATGCTCGCAAGATTGTTGAAGTAGCGAACGAAGTCGGCACCACAGTTACTTTTGATATGGAAGATCACACAACAATCGATTCAACACTTCGCATTCTGGGTGAAATTAGAAAGTCTTATCCAAACACTGGTGGAGTTCTGCAAGCGCAACTACACCGAACATCTAATGATGTAGTTAATCATGCCTACGAATCTTCACGTATTCGTCTTTGTAAAGGTGCTTATGCCGAAGGTCCAGATGTGGCCTACGTAGATCGAGTTGAAATTGATAAAGCATATGTGCGCGATATGCGTACTTTGCTTGAATCAAAGGCTTACCCAATGCTGGCTACACATGACCCACGCCTTATTGAGATTGCCCAGGCACTCGTCCTTCGCACTGGCCGCAGTAAAGACACATTTGAATTTCAAATGTTGCTTGGCGTGCGACCTGAAGAGCAAAAGCGATTAGTTGAACTTGGTTACAAAGTTCGCGTTTATGTTCCTTATGGCGATGAGTGGTATGGCTATCTAATGCGACGAATGGCTGAAAAGCCAAGTAATTTGGCCTTGTTCGTTCGCTCCCTAACTTCGAAAAATTAGCTTGATTAGTTGCTGCCAAAAGCCATTGCAACAATTTTGAAATCGACTTTCACATTAGTCACTTTCGGCACTAAAGTTAACACCTACGAACAAGT
>CAYVZD010000037.1:6412-8663 GCA_964456135.1 uncultured Bifidobacterium sp. | reverse complement strand
GCTGCCCTACTAGATGATGAAGCAACTGTAAAGACATTCAAAAAACGTGATGGCCATGTTTGGTTAATGCCACACAACCCAGCTTATGAACCAATTCTTGGTGACCAAGCAACCATCATGGGCAAAGTAGTTTCAGTACTTCGTAAGGTCTAACCTTACGTAAATTAAAACGCGCTGCGATTAGAGACTTGGCTCTAGCAGCGCGTTTTTAGTTTTATTGAACTACGACTTTTTCTAAGTTCTCTGGGCAAAGGTAGGCAACAGAAGCCGCCAGAATTGTTGGCCCAAATACTTTTCGGTCGTTAATTGGTAAACCATTTTCTTTAGCTGTAGCGGCCAGTAAAACTAGTAACTCGTCAGACTGCTTGCCTTCAGTAAAGCCCTGGCACATTGTCTTGCCAATTTGTACATAAATTTCTTCAGAAAAAACATCATTGGCAGCCATGTTTGAGGCATAAATTTCTTGTAAATAGCCAACTTCACCTTGGGTCCATTTACTGCTGACTGTTGCCTCTGGAGTTGCTTGATCTGAGCTAGAACAGGCAGAAAGCATTAGGGTAACTGCAATTGCTGGGACAACGGTTCTTAACTTCATTACGTTTGCTCCTTTAATACTTAAAACTTATCAGGTCTAGTTCTGATTACTTAACGCTTGCTCATCTAGCCTTTGCAAAGCAGAAACTACAGAATCTTTATCAATAGTCCACCAAAGTGGCGGAATTGATTTGCGCAATGTTGATCCATAGTTTGCAGTTGCTAAGCGACTATCAAGTACTGCTACTACTCCACGATCTTCGGTACTTCTAATTAATCGACCAACACCTTGGGCAAGTAATAATGCAGCTCTTGGTAGCGAAACAGATCTAAAACCCGAAGTTCCTGATTCATCTGCTCTTGCGCTGCGGGCAGCAAAAATTGGATCATCCGGACGCGGGAATGGAATTCGATCGATTGTGACAAGTGTGCACGTATCGCCTGGCACATCAATTCCCTGCCAAAGTGAAACAGTTCCAAGGAGTGATGACTGAGGTGTTTGTTTGAATTTTCTGACTAATTCAGCAACTGAATCGCCTTTACGGGCAATAATTAATGGCCGGTCATCACGGTCTCGAAACCTTAGTTTTAGATACTCTTCAGCTCGCTCAACTGCTCGCCAAGAAGAAAACAAACTTAACGTGCGACCACCAGCTGCTTCGATTAGATCGGCTAATTCATCTAGTGCCTCTTCGGCTACCCCGCTAGAGGTTGGTGCTGGCAAGTGCGCGGCGCAGTAAAGAATGCCTTGTTTTGCATAATCAAAAGGACTGCCAACATCCAAACCAGTCCACTGTGTTTCATCGTCTAGTCCAACGGCTTTAGCCGTAGCGTTCATCGAACCAGCAACCTGCAAAGTGGCGCTTGTCATCACGACTGTTTGATCAGCAAATAAGGATTCACTTAAAAACCCAGCCACAGAAAGTGGGGCATGGTGCAGGGTCGCAGTCCTGGCTAAATCAAGCCAGGTAACACTGTGCTCATCGGTATTTAAGATTTCACTGGCCGTATCAAAAACTTCCTTAAGCGCTGATCTTGCCCGATGTTTTGAGGCAGCTTCATCTAAATCATCTTGTGAAGATGGGCCAAGTTCGGTAATTGCAGATTTTGTTTGTTCTTTTAAGTTTTTAAGAATCGCCGCTAGCGCAGCTGGTAACTCGTCAAGCCGACTCATAGTTCCAGTAGCGGCTAAGTTATTCAATACATCATCTAAGTCATCACCAAGTTCGATTAACTTGTCATGAATTTTTGAACTGATAAATCTTTTTGCCATACCAGCAGCTCGGCCAATGTCGCGATGATCAAGTGAGTTCGCCAGTGCCGTAGTTGTTCGATCAACTAGCTCATGGCCTTCATCAATAACTATGGCGTCGTGGTCAGGCAAAATTGGATGGTTCTCAATTGTGTGAATCGCAAGTAGAGCATGGTTGGTCACAACAACATCTGATGCAAATGCTTTAGCTTTGGCTTCCTCAGCAAAGCATTCTTGACCCCAAGGGCACTTACCTGCCCCGACACATTCACGCCCAGAAATACTCACTGCACGCCAGATGCGAGGATCAACTTCATCTTGGTAATCATCACGATCACCAGTCTGTGTTTGTTCAACCCATTGGCGAAGTTTTTTGGCTTGTCTGCCTAGTGTGGATTTTGATTCTTGGAATAACGTTGCATCTTGATCATCATCAGGATCAGTTGGTCCGCGGTGAAACCGATC
>CAYVZD010000037.1:0-6312 GCA_964456135.1 uncultured Bifidobacterium sp. | reverse complement strand
CCAACGTTGCGGTGGCGATAATTGTGCGATTTCGTCCGTCTGCTTTAACTCCATCTAGTGCTCGGACTAATGCTGGAACTATGTAGCCCAGAGATTTACCGGTTCCAGTACCGGCCTCAACTAATAAATGCTTTTTGGATGTAAATGCCTGGGCAACTGCATTGGCCATTTCAATTTGGCCAGCCCGGGGTGCGCCACCAATTTCATTCACTACCGCAGCAAGTGCTTGTTCGACACTGGGATTTTGACTCACGACAACTGGTCCAATTGAATTGCTAAATTCTCTGGCACTTTAGCCACAATTAGATAGCCATTTTCGGTATCGGTGCGACTAAGTAAATGGCCTTCTTTATAAATTCGGGCAAGTAAATCACCTTGGGTGTAAGGAATAAGCACTTTCACATCAATCTGAGGTGAAGGTAATTGATCCTCAATCATGGCGATTAATTCATCGATCCCCTGGCCCGTTAGCGCCGATACCGCTACCGCATTTTTTTCACGCAGTTTGATGCGATCAATTACAAATGGATCTGCAGCATCACACTTGTTGATCACAACAATTTCGGGCACATTAGTGGCTTCTATTTCAGAAAGCACTGCACGAACTGCAGTTAATTGACCTTCGGGATCTGAATCTGATCCGTCAACAACGTGCAAAATTAAATCACTGTTCGATACTTCTTCAAGTGTTGACCGAAAAGCCTCAACTAATTGATGAGGCAAATCTCGAACAAATCCAACAGTGTCAGACAAAGTGAATTCGCGGCCACTTGGGGTTTTGGCCTGGCGAACTGTTGGATCGAGTGTGGCAAAAAGTGCATTCTCGACCAAAACGCCGGCATTAGTTAGTCGATTTAACAAACTTGATTTTCCGGCATTGGTATAGCCCGCAATCGCTACAGCTGGAACTTTATGCTTCTCTCTAGCTTTACGTTGGGTAATTCGCGCTTTATGCATTTCTTTAATTTCACGGCGCAGCTTTGCCATCGATTTACCGATTCGGCGACGATCTGTTTCAAGTTTGGTTTCACCTGGACCACGAGTACCAATACCGCCACCTTGTGAGCCAACGCGTCCACCAGATTGACGAGATAGTGACTCACCCCAACCACGAAGCCGAGGCAACATGTATTGCATTTGGGCCAAACTTACTTGGGCTTTACCTTCTCGACTTCGAGCATGCTGAGCAAAAATATCCAAAATTAACCAGGTGCGATCAACTACTTTTACTTTCACAACTTTTTCCATTTTGGATAACTGCGAAGGTGATAGTTCACCATTGCAAATAACGGTATCTGCACCGGTGGCTACAACTATCTGTCGAAGTTCAGCTAACTTTCCAGATCCAATGTAGGTAGCTGGGTCTGGCGTATCGCGACGTTGGATCAGTGCATCCATTACTTGCGAACCCGCAGTCTGAGCCAGTTGGGCAAGTTCTGCCATCGATCTCGTTGCTTGGTCATAACTACCTGATGACCAAACGCCGATTAAAACAACTTTTTCTAAAAGTAATTTTCGATATTCAACTTCAGTGATGTCTTGAAGTTCAGTTGATAATCCAGCAACACGTCGCAGCGCCGCGCGTGATTCAAGCTCTTGCTCGCCGGTAGTTAAATCGGCATCGAAATTATCGGTCAAGGTTATGCCTGCCACAATTGTGGCGAAATTTTTCCAGTAGCAACTACCTTTGCTGGGCCACGCAAAATCAAAGATCCAGTTAAATCTTGATCGACAAAAACTGTGCCGCCAAGTAAGTCAACTTGAACTGACCAACCATTTTCTAAACCATTTTTTTCTGCCCAAACTTGCGCCGCCGCACATGAACCCGAACCGCACGCCAAAGTCTCGCCCACGCCACGCTCATGAGTTCTCATGGCAATGTGCGTGGGGCTCTTTGGTTCAACAAATTCAAAGTTGACTCCATCTGGAAATGTGGCATCGGGTGTGACCGATGGATAGTCGCTTAAACTTCCAGCATCCCAAATGCTTGCCACAATCGAAACAGCGTGTGGATTAGGTGCATCAATTCCACTTGCCTGCCATGATCCAGTTTCAGTGCTCACCGTTAGGTCACGATCTATTGGATTGAATTTACCCATGTTGATAGAAATATTTTCAAAATTAGAATCACCTGCAGCAACATGAGCACTTACGGTTCCAGCCCGAGTTCCAATTTGGAAAGTACCAAATTGTTCGTAACCTTGTTCAACTAAAAATCTGGCAACAACGCGCAGCCCGTTTCCGCAAGTTTGCCCCAGTGAACCATCACTATTTCGGTAATCCATAAAGTAATTTGCATCTTTGACGCCAAATTCACTCGCTGGCGCTATACGTAAAATTCCGTCAGCACCAATACCTTTGCGTCGATCACACAGTACTTCTACTGCTTTCTCGCTGGGGTTCAAGCCACCATTGGTTGCATCAAGCACAATGAAATCATTGCCGGCGCCATGTCCTTTCATGAACGTAGCGCCTGATGCGGCTATGTCTTTAGTCATTGAGTCAATTCTACGTTAGGCATTATTTATCTAGTTTTTGTTCACTAATTGCGCAATGTCATTTAGCGAAGTTTTTGCGGCATCAAGCCATTGAATTTTCTTGTCTCTGGCAAACCAGGACTCTTGGCGGCGGGCAAATCGCTTGGTTGCTTGAATGGTTTGTGCTTTTGCTTCATCCATCGAGATTTGACCATCTAAAGCCTGCAAAACTTGAGCGTAGCCAAGAGCTTTGCTTGCAGTAAGTCCGTTTCGAATACCTAGGGTTTCTAAATGCCTGACCTCATCAACTAAACCTTGCTCCCACATCAGTTCAACTCTTTTGATAATTCGATCATCTAATTGAGCACGGTCAAGTTTGAGGCCGATGCGAATACTCGGCACCACTTCAGTTAACTGCTGCAAAGTTGTGACTGGGGCTTGGCCGGTAAGTTCGATAACTTCAAGGGCTCTGATGACCCGGCGGGTATTACCGGGCAAGATGTTTTGTGCCGCGATTGGATCAAGATCTACAAGACGCTGATAGATCGCATCTGGTCCTATTTCTTCGGCTTCTTTAGTTAGTCGTTCTCGAATTTCTGGATCACTTCCTGGAAACTGCATGTCTTCCAAGAGTGCTTGCACAAATAGCCCGGACCCACCCACAACTACGCTGCGAATCCTTGATTCGTCTAGTTCTTGCACAACTTTTCGAGCATCACGTTGATAGTCGGCAACATTTGCTGTCTGCGTAACATCGAGCACATCTAACATGTGGTGCTTTATTCCACGTCGCTCACTAACCGGAAGTTTTGCTGTGCCGATATCCATTCCGCGATATAGCTGCATGGAATCAGAATTAATGATTTGGCCGGAAAATTCTTCAGCCACATCAAGTGACAATTGCGTCTTACCAACTGCGGTTGGACCGACAAGAACAATTGCAGGTCGCATTAGCCGCCGATTTTCGGCATACCTAGTAACACACCTGGTGTAGTTGGCCGAGAACCAGCCTCAAAATTATCGCCAGCCCGAGTTTTGCGAACTGAAATGAGTTTGTCTGCGTTCAAGTGATACGGCGCTGCATAGGTAACTTCGGCAGTAACTACGTCCCCTGGACGAATGTTATGTGTTATTCCAGCTACATCAGTTTGGGTAACGTGCACTAGTCGATTGTCTTTAGCTCGACCACTCATTCGACCAGAATTTTCGTTCTTTTTGCCTTCGCCAGTTGAAATTAAAACCTCAACTTGAGTGCCAACTAATTTCTTATTTTCTTGCCAGGCAATGTCATTGGCTAGTTCAACTAAACGTTCGAACCGTTCTTGAACTACTTCGGGATCTATTTGATCTGGCATCTCTGCTGCAGGTGTGCCAGGTCGCTTTGAGTATTGGAAAGTAAACGCCCCAGCGAAACGAGCTTGTCTAACTACTTCGAGTGTTTGTTGAAAATCTTCTTCGGTTTCACCAGGAAAACCAACAATTATGTCGGTAGTAATTGCAGCCTCAGGAATTGCCTTTCGAACTCGGTCAATAATTCCTAAGTATTTTTCTTGGCGATATGAACGTCGCATGAGTTGCAAAATACGGTCACTTCCCGATTGCAATGGCATATGTAATTGCGGCATCACATTAGCTGTGGTCGCCATCGCCTCAATGACATGATCAGTGAAATCGCGTGGATGGGGTGAAGTAAAACGAACTCGTTCAAGGCCATCAATTTGGCCGCAAGCTTTTAGTAAATCTGCAAAGGCATAGCGATCGCCAAATTCAACACCATACGCGTTTACGTTTTGGCCCAACAACGTAACTTCAAGCACTCCTTGATCGACCAGAACTTTAATTTCGTTCAAAATGTCAGCCGGTCGTCTGTCTTTTTCGCGACCTCGAAGTGCCGGAACAATGCAGAATGTGCAGGTGTTATTGCAGCCAACACTTACCGAAACCCAACCAGAGTGCGCTGCATCTCGCCTCGCTGGCAGCGTTGACGGAAAGGTTTCTAGTGCCTCAACGATTTCTATTTGGGCTTCTTGTTCTATTCTTGAACGCTCTAAAAGTACTGGCAGTGCATCAATATTGTGCGTGCCAAAAACCACATCAACATAAGGTGCTTTTTTGAGGATTTCGCCTCGATCTTTTTGGGCTAAACATCCACCTACAGCAATTTTTAGGTTTTTATTTTTAAGTTTGATTGGTTGCAAATGGCTAAGCGCACCATAGAGTTTGTTGTCAGCATTTTCGCGAACTGCACAGGTATTGAAAACAATCACATCGGCCAGCTGGCCTTCAGGTGCGGGAACATATCCGGCGGACTCAAGTAAACCAGCAAATCGCTCAGAGTCATGGACATTCATCTGACAGCCCATAGTTCGCACTTCGTAAGTATTTGTCATCACGACTAGTCTAAAGTGAAATTTGTCTATTGCTGTTTAAGTACTAGCAACCGCTTCCAGTGAGCCTGCTAAATCATAGATTCCACTCGTTATATCGAAATCATCAACATCTACCGCATACGTTGCATCTCTTGCTGTATCCAGTAAATCAGAACATATTTCTAAAATTTCATTCCAACGATCAATTAGTGGATCATCTGAATCTAACTCAGTTACTAGCGCCTTTGCGTGTGCTGCAATAGTTTTGGCTTCCGATGCAATTTTTTTGGCACCACTTCGCAATTGGGAGATCGTTTCAGGTTCCTCTATGTTGTTGGCTAACTTCTTAATCGTCTCCAATAATTTCTTCAGTTCGTTTTCTGAGAGTTTGATCGGAATAATCGCGGTAATGTCTTTTCCGGATTCAGGCATTTTTATGTGACCAAAAACTCCAATGTTATTTGTGCCGCTTCTTGAAATAGTTTTTGCCCTTCCCCAGAGGCAAATGTTTTCGTCTAAAGCCTCTTTGGCCCACTTAAACCATTGAGTGTTTCCCGGTTTTGCGATGTATCCAATGTGCAAGTTTGCGGCGTAGACAGCAACAGCTTTCTTGTCATACTGATTAGTTGGTTCAGGTATTAGGTAAATGTCAAACTCTGATCCGTTAGCTGCTGTAGATATTGTTGCAATATTTTTTGCCCTGAAAGACTCTCCTACAATTTCTATCTCTACTTCTTGTGTGTAATCAGATTTTTTTAATGTTTTTCCAGGAACATTTGTTTGAATTATTTCTGGAAGTTCCAAATCCTCTGGATTGAATCCTCTTGGATTACTATTCAAAAATTTGTCAAGAAATCCCATAAATCCTCCAGGGGTATGCAAAATAGAATGTTACCTATGCGCAACATTCTAGAACTTAATTCAGTTATTCAGGCCCTAAACTAAATTATTTGATTAACGGTCGAATTCATCCAATTGCTCTTTTATTACTCGAAGTACCACACCTGAGTGGTAACCCTTTCGGGCAAGTAGGCCGTACAACCTGCGCTCTATCACTTCTTTTTCTAAGCCTGCCATTGAACGAAGCTTCTTAACGACTAACTCAGATGCCATTCGATACTCATCATCGTCAGTTACTTGTAATAAGGCCGCTTCAATGTGCTCGTCACTTACACCTTTTTGACGAAGTTCCATGCGTAGCACACTTCGAGAAATTTTTTTAGCCACGCATTTACTTCGGACAAACATTCCGGCGTAAGCTAAGTCGTCAATTAAGCCAACTTCGGTAAGACGATCAAGGCTAGCTTTAGCTATTTCTGTATCAACCCCCTTTTTAGCTAGAACTTGCTCCAACTGAAAACGTGTTTTTGGAGCTAGCGATAACTGGCGCAGCGCGATATTTTTTGCCACCGAAAATGGATCAGCCTCGGGGTTCTCCTTTAGTTCTAAAGGATCACTGGCCGAGG
>CAYVZD010000036.1:5189-8755 GCA_964456135.1 uncultured Bifidobacterium sp. | reverse complement strand
AGATTTACCAAAACTGTGACATTTTTAATGACGGCGCATTTGAACCACTCAAGAATTCTGAAACAAAAGATGACGTAACTATTCGCCTTGAACATGGACAGAAAATTATTTTTGGTGCTAACCAAGATCGATGTGTTGTGCGAAATGAGTTGGGTGAATTACAGGTTGCATTTGTTGCAGATGTTGATCCCGCAAAGATCGTAGTCCACGACGCGCACCATGAAGACCCAAGCTTAGCTTTTGGACTCAGTCGACTATCGCACCCAGAAACACTGCAAGATACACCAATTGGTGTATTCAGAGATGTGGCCAGGCCTTCGTACGATCGATTGATGCAAGAACAACTCGATGAAGTCATTAATAAAACTGGTAAAGGTGATTTAACCAAGCTGCTTCTTGGCAAAGAAACTTGGCAAGTTAATTAATCAATTTCTGGAACGTACTGCTTACTAACTTTATTTCGATGGCGAAGTGCGTCGAAACTGATTATCGCAATTGCTAACCAAGTTAACGCAAAGCCGATGAACCTATCCCGAGGCATTGGTTCATTAAAGAGATACAAACCAATAATGAACTGCAATGTTGGACCAACATATTGAATAAAGCCAAGGGTAGAAAGCGGAATTCGAATTGCCGCTGCACCAAATAGCGCAAGTGGCACTGCAGTAATTATCCCAGCACTGGCTAACCAAATGGCATGGTCAATTCCGTTTACGCCAAACGAATTCTGACCAACTGCAGATAGGTAAGCGATGTAGCCAAGGGCCAGTGGAATCAAAATAAGAGTTTCGATGGTCAAGCTATCGATAGCTTCGACGTTTGCCCGCTTCTTTAAATATCCGTAAATAGAAAAAGTAAATGCCAGAGATAGTGCCACATACGGTGGGCTTCCAAGTGTTACTGATAAATAAATGATCGCTATCGTGGCAATTCCGATTGCTAACCATTGCAAGTTACGTAATTTTTCTTTGAGCAAAATTACCCCAAGCCCAATGCTGAAAAGTGGATTTATGTAGTAACCCAAAGAGGAATCTAAAATTCGCCCAGAAACACTAGCCCAGATAAACAGACCCCAGTTAACTGCGATGAAAATTGACGCAACGGTCAGGATTGATAATTTCTTTCGATCTTTAAAAATTGATAGAGCTTTTCGAATTCGCTTCTTAACTGCTAAAAAAGCAAGAAGTACAACTAAACTCCAAATAACCCTATGTGACAAAATTTCTAACGCAGTTGCCGGTTGTAAAAGCGGCCAATAAATTGGGACAATTCCCCAAATTATGTAAGCAGCAAACCCATACAAGACACCTTGAGCGGCGTCACCGCGTTGCTGCTTGGTCATTAAATTTAAATATCTCGATCCACAATTGAATCGCAAAGTACGTGCAGGGCCGCCTTTGGTTCACCTTCTGGAAAATCACTTAGTAATTCGCGGGCCTTTGAAACCCAATCAAGAAGTACGTCGTTTGCTTGATCCATGGCTCGATGTTCACGAAGTTGGGCAAGTACTAAAGCATGATCATTATCGTCAGTGATGGGACCGCTCAGTAATTGTCGCAATTGCGGAGTTGTCGATGGATCAGCAAGAGCCAATAAAACCGGCAAAGTCTTGATACCTTCGCGTAAATCTTTACCTGGAGTCTTACCTGAACTATTTGATTTGATGTCTAATAAATCGTCGCTTAATTGGAAAGCAATTCCGATATTCTCGCCAAACTGGGCAATTCGCTCAGTTAATTCTGGATTTACCCCACTCATCAATGCGCCATAACGACCTGCAGCAGCAATTAACGACCCAGTTTTGCCAGCCAAAACTTCTAAGTAATGCGCGACTGGATCTTCTCCAGGCTTTGGACCAGTAGTTTCGCGCAGTTGCCCAATTACTAATCTTTCAAAAGTTTGTGCTTGAATCCGCACCGCTTCAGGACCTAAGTCAGCCAGAATTTTAGACGAACGAGCAAATAAAAAGTCGCCGCTCAAAATCGCCACAGTATTACCCCAGCGACTATTTGCTGACTCGGTGCCCCGACGTACTGTGGCCTCATCCATTACATCGTCGTGGTAAAGCGTTGCTAGATGGGTTAATTCCACAACAACTGCTGATGGCACAACACCTTTTGCGGTTGGATCGCCAAATTGGGCTGCCAGCAAAACCATAAGTGGTCGAAATCTTTTTCCGCCAGCTTCTACTAAGTGGCGCGCAGTGATGTCAGCTAATTCGTAATCAGATTTGATTTCATCACGTAAATGTTTTTCGACCGCAGCTAACCCAGCAACTAATGCTGCTTCAAGTGAGGCTAAATTCGCCGGAAATAATACGGTCACAACCTAATTCTTTCACTGTTTAGATGAATCGGCGAATTAGAAATTGCGCTTCGATCCTTCCAGTCCTTTAGCGCAATCCTTACTGGCGCTTCGATCCTTCCAGTCCTTTAGCGCAAAAACACGCCAGCATTGGCACATAAATCCAACACTGGTTGTGGCACTACACCTAACAGCAAGGTGAAGGCTGCAGTTACGCCAATAGCGATTGTGGTGAGCAAACTTGGCACGACGACACTTGGCGCATCTTCTGGCGCATTTGTGAAGAACATTAAGACAATTACTCGAGCGTAGAAAAATGCAGCAATTGCACTTGCAATAACTGCGACTATTACTAATGGAGTTTGGCCACTTTCTACGGCTGAGGTAAAGATCGCAAATTTACCGGTAAATCCACTAGTCAAAGGAATTCCAGCTAGCGCCAACAAAAATAGCGCAAATGTGCTGGCTATCCAAGGAGATGTTTTTCCTAACCCAGCCCATTGACTTAAATGAGTGGCTTCACCCGACGAGTCACGCACTAGTGAAACTACTCCGAATGCTCCAAGTGAAGTTAAACCATAAGCAAACAAGTAAAACAGTGAACTTGATAGACCATTTGGCGATGCTGCAATTAGGCCAAGAAGTAAGAAACCTGCGTGCGCAACTGAAGAATATGCAAGCATGCGCTTGATATCAGTTTGAGTTACGGCAAGTAGTGAACCAAAAATCATGCTCAGTAACGCAACAACAATCATCACTGGTTGCCAATCCCACCGCAGACCGCCAAACAAAACATAAAAGACTCTTAGCAAAGCAGCGAATGCCGTAATTTTGGTGGCGGCCCCCATGAATGCGGTGATCGGAGTTGGAGATCCTTGATAGACATCAGGTGTCCATTGATGGAATGGCACAGCACCAATTTTGAACAATAACCCAACTGCAATTAGTCCCATACCAGATAGCACTAAACCGTCTTGGCCAGAATTTGCTAAAGCTTCAGAAAGTTGGCCAAACTGCAATACGCCTGTAACAGCGTAAATTAACGCTGAGCCAAATAAGAAGAACGCACTGGCAAAAGCGCCAAGTACGAAGTACTTAAGTGCAGCCTCTTGACTGAGTAATCTACGACGTCTGGCCATACCAGCTAGTAAATAAAGCGGAAGTGAGAAAACTTCTAGCGCAATAAACATGGTGAGTAAGTCGTTTGAAACTGGAAAGAGCAACATGCCACCAACACTGAATAAGTAAAGTGGCCAAATTTC
>CAYVZD010000036.1:1299-5089 GCA_964456135.1 uncultured Bifidobacterium sp. | reverse complement strand
TGGTACATCCAAAGAATGTAGAAAGCAGCTAACACAATGCCAAATGTTGCAATAACTGCAACAGTTTTGTTGTAAGCAAATGTTCCAGCTAACACTAAGAACTCAGAAACAAAGCTCGACATGCCTGGTAGCGCAAGTGAAGACAAGCCAGATAGCAAAACAAATCCGGCTAACAACGGAGCCACTTTATTTACGCCACCAAAATCTGCAATGAACTTAGAACCTCGGCGGCTAATTAAGAAACCCACCACTATAAATAAGGCGCCTGTTGAAAAGCCGTGGTTAACCATGTACAAAGTTGCGCCACTTAAACCTTGAGACGTCATCGCAAAAATACCCATCACAATGAAACCAAAGTGCGAAACCGATGAGAATGCCACTAATCGAAGCAAGTCAGTTTGGCCTATTGCAAGTAATGCACCATAGAAAATACTTACTACTGCAAGACCAATGATTACCGGAGCGTAGTACTTACTTGCGTCCGGAAAAATTGGCAGCAAGAAACGAATCATGCCAAAAGTTCCAACTTTATCTAGCACGCCAACGAGCAGAGTTGAAGTTGCTGGAGTTGCTTGCGCTGCTGCATCTGGTAGCCAGGTGTGAAATGGAACCATAGGTGCCTTAACCGCAAACGCAAAAAAGAAACCAAGGAAAAGCAATTTTTGAGTTGCTGGATCAAGGTTAAGGTTTGCTAATGCAGTGAAATCGAAAGTTCCTTTGCCTAGTTCTTTGCCAGAAGCAACGTAAAGTCCGATTAGTGAAGCAAGCATGAATAATCCGCCCACTAATGAATAAAGTAAGAACTTCATCGCAGCGTAAGCCCGTTGAGGACCTCCAAATCTTCCAATCAAGAAGTAAACCGGAATTAGCATTGCTTCAAAGAAAACGTAGAACAGGAATAAATCGGTAGCAGCAAAAACGCCGATCATGAAAGTTTCTAATAACAAGAAAAGTGAAAAATAACCTTTTACTGTTCCTTGGCCAAGCCGTTCAACATCGTTCCAGCCCGCAATAATTACAAGTGGAACCAAAATAGTTGCCATCACTATGAGCACGGCTGAAATGCCGTCAACTCCCACAGTCCAATTAATTCCAAAAGCTGGAATCCATTCATAGCTTTCTACAAATTGCATGCCCGACTTGGAATTATCAAGATTTAACCCTAGGTAGATCGCACTAAGAGCGGTAGCGAAAGAAACTACAAACGCAATTTGCTTAGCAAGTAATTCACGACCAACCGGAAGAGCAAAAACTACCAAGGCACCGACAAGTGGAAGTGCCATCAAAGTGGTTAACAACATAGTTAAAGCCTCACTAAGAGTAGGACAAATGCAATCAATGCAGCACCTGCCACCATGTAAAGTGCGTACGAACGAGTAAATCCAGATTGTGTCATTCGAGCCCTAGCGGAAAGTCCGCCAATTGCAGCGGCTAGTCCATTAACCACACCATCAACACCTTTGGCATCGAAGTAAGTTAGAGCGCGAGTTAGGTGTTGGCCTGGGCGCATAAATACTGCCTCATTGAAGGCATCACCGTATGCATCAGCACGAGCAGCTCGAGTTAAGAAATTCACATCAGTTGGAGCCACAACTGGAACTGGTCGGCGACCATACTTAACCCAGGCATATCCTGCTCCAGCTAAGACAACTGCCATCGTGATTGGAATCAAGGTGTTGTGTGATATTCCACCTTCTGATTTTGCATATCCAACTACTGGTTCTAGCCAGTGTTCGATGTCGCCAACAAACAGCAGCAGCAAACCACCGAAAACTGAACCAACAGCCAAAATAATCATCGGAATTGTCATTACTTTTCCGGATTCATGCGGGTGAACACCAGACTGCCAACGTGCTTCACCGTAAAAAGTCATAGTCATCATTCGAGTCATATAAAAAGCTGTGACTCCGGCACCTATCAAGGTAGCTAGACCAATTATGAAGTTCTGGCCAAATGCAACATAAATAATTTCATCTTTTGACCAGAAGCCAGCAAAAGGTGGGATACCAATGATGGCTAAGAAACCTAAACCAAAGGTGGCATAAGTAACTTTCATTGCACCACGAAGAGCGCCATAGTGACGCATGTTCACATCGTCGTGCATTCCATGCATTACTGAACCAGCACCGAGGAACAATCCGGCTTTAAACATACCGTGAGTAAGTAAATGGAAAATAGCAAAAACATATCCGGCAGGACCTAAGCCAGCAGCAAGAATCATGTAGCCGATTTGGCTCATAGTTGAACCAGCCAAACCTTTTTTAATGTCATCCTTTGCAGTTCCGATGTAAGCACCAAGTAAAAGTGTTATCGCACCGATAATTACAACTGCAGTTCTGGCAGTTTCGGATAAATCAAAAATTGAATGTGCCCGAGCAATTAAGTAAACCCCTGCGGTAACCATGGTAGCTGCGTGGATAAGCGCTGATACTGGAGTTGGGCCCTCCATCGCATCCAATAACCACGATTGCAATGGGAACTGCGCACTCTTACCGCATGCAGCTAGAAGCAGAGCTAATCCAATCCAAGTAACTGTTGAGTCATTAGCATTGGCAATATTTTCAGCCACACCTTCGAAAGTTACAGTGCCTAAAGTTACAAACATCAACATAACTGCAAGCGACAACCCGACATCGCCAACTCGGTTAACAATGAAAGCTTTCTTGCCAGCTGCTGCGGCTGATGGTTTATGTTGCCAGAAACTAATCAATAAGTAGGAAGCAAGGCCGACGCCTTCCCAACCAACATATAGAAGCAGGTAGTTATCAGCCAAAACTAATAACAACATTGCGGCAACGAACAAGTTCAAATAGGCAAAAAACTTGCGACGATTCTCGTCATGTTCCATGTATCCAATTGAATAAATGTGGATTAAAGTTCCGACGCCAGTGATTAGTAGGACAAAAGCAATTGAAAGTTGATCTAGTTGTAATCCAAACGGCACCTGGAATAGACCAACGGCAATCCAGTCGAATAAGTGTTGTTTGATTTCACGCTCTTCTTCTGCGCGACCTAACATTTGGATAAATAGTGAGCTGCCAAGTACAAAAGCAGCACCTGACATAAGTACAGCGAAGTAGTGTCCCCACGCATTCGTCCTGCGCCCACCTATTAATAGGACAGCAGCGCCTAATAAAGGCAGCCCAATTAGTGCAGCAATCATCAATAAACCTCTAATACTTCAGCAGACTTGCTTCATCGATCGAAGCAGATTTACGCGTACGGAAAATAGTCATGATTATGGCCAACCCAACAACTACTTCAGCTGCTGCAACAACCATCACGAAAAAAGCAGTTACTTGACCATCGAGTGTTCCAGTGATTCGAGCTGCGGCAACAAACGCCAAGTTTGCTGCATTCAACATCATTTCAACACTCATAAAAACGATAATTGCGTTACGTCGAACTAAAACTCCAAAAGCTCCGATCGAGAACAAAATTGCAGCAAGAACTAAATAGTTGTTTGCGTTCATTTGTTCACCTCCGGACGGCTACTTTGTTCTGGCTGAGCAAACTGTGGAGGCAATGAGATTTGAGCTGGAGAACCATCGGGCAAAAGCGCAGGTACATTTACAGCATTGTTTGTCGCAAGTACACCCGGTGCAGGTAGTGGTGTTGGGTGACCACCCAATACCCGTTCACGTTGTAATTCTGCTTGAGTTTTCCGAGGCTTTACGCGTTCCCGGTGTGCTAACAACATTGCACCAACAGCCGCAGTAATTAAAAGCGCTGACGTTACTTCAAAAGCTAAAAGATAGCGACCAAAAATTAATTCAGCTAATCCTTGAAC
>CAYVZD010000036.1:0-1199 GCA_964456135.1 uncultured Bifidobacterium sp. | reverse complement strand
TTGATCATTGTGAACGCAACCCACAGTGCGCTATGCACTGCTTTTCGCGAAACTACCATTCCAATTGCACCAGCAACTGAGAAAATTGCAGTCACCCAAAAAACTACTGATTCACCGTTCACTACGACTCCACCTTCGCAGAATCACCTTTGATGTTTCCTAAGTAGTAATCAGTTTCAGTGGTACCAGGAGCCATGGCATGCGGTGGTGCTTGCATGCCAGGTAATAGTGGGGCCAGCAGATCTTGTTTTTCGTAAATTAGTTTGGCTCGTGAATTATCAGCAAGTTCATATTCGTTTGTCATAGTTAATGCGCGAGTTGGACAAGCTTCAATACATAGGCCGCAAAGGATGCAACGTAAGTAATTAATTTGGTAAACCCGACCGTAACGTTCCCCTGGCGAGAAACGCTCTTCTTCTGAGTTATCAGCGCCTTCGACATAAATTGCATCAGCTGGACAAGCCCACGCACATAATTCGCAACCAATACATTTTTCTAAGCCATCCGGATGACGATTTAGTTGATGCCGGCCATGAAATCGAGGTTTCGGTGGAAACTTATCTTTTTCTTCTGGATACTGCTCAGTTGTTACTTTCTTGAACATCGAGCGGAAAGTAACTCCAAAACCGCGAACAAGTTGTGGTAACTGCGCCATTAGTTTCCCTCCCCTTTAGCGGTAACGGTTAGTGTTTGGTGTCTAGATGGAAGAGGTTGTTGTCCTGGAAGCGGTGGAACTGGGAATCCGCCTTCGAATGGATCAAAAGTTTTATTCGCTAACTCTGCAGCGCGAGCTTCTTCTTGCGCAGCCAATTTCTTAGCTCTTAGCTCAAGTAAGTAAGAAATACCTAGACCCACCACAAGTACAACACCGGCCGCAAATAGCAACGACTGGGTGTCGACTGCACCTGCTGAACGTAAGTAGCGAGCTGTTGCCACGATCAAGATCCAAGCAATCGAAACTGGAATTAAAACTTTCCAACCAAAGCGCATGAATTGGTCGTAGCGCATACGCGGTAGCGTGCCACGCAACCAAATGAACACAAAAATGAAAACGAATAATTTTCCAAAGAACCAAAGCATTGGCCACCAGCCAGTATTGGCTTGATCCCACAAAGAAATTGGCCAAGGTGCTCGCCAGCCACCGAGGAACAACGTTGTTGCTAACGCAGAAACTGTAACCATGTTGACGTATTCAGCTA
>CAYVZD010000035.1:7830-10105 GCA_964456135.1 uncultured Bifidobacterium sp. | reverse complement strand
CACGCACACAACTTTTCGAGAGTTGCACCTTCGGCCGCTCGGACACGATACCGTCAACTACATTACTTTGAAATTAATGTGTTTAAAAATTAGCGCTTATTCTTAAAAAACTTTGCAAGTATTTCTGATGCTTCGTTAGCAAGCACTCCGGATACAACTTCTGGTTTGTGTGGCAATCGCGGATCACGAACTACATCCCAAAGTGATCCGATTGCTCCGGCCTTTTCGTCAAAAGCACCAAAAACAACTCGTCCGATTCTTGACTGCACTATTGCGCCAGCGCACATCGTGCATGGTTCTAGAGTGACAACAAGTGTGCAGTCATCAAGGCGCCAAGAACCTAATGTATTTGCCGCCTCGGTTAGCGCATTAACTTCAGCATGACCAAGTGGATTGAGTTCAACTTCGCGAGTATTAAATCCGCGACCAATTATGTTTCCTTGACTATCAAGTACAACTGCACCGACTGGAACATCGCCAACTTCTGCTGCAGATTTTGCTAAATTAAGCGCGGCTTGCATCGCTGGTTCGAATTTTGTGGTTTCCACTTGCCAATTCTGGCATGTGAAAAAGGCCAATTGGCTAGGTCAATCACATCTTGCTAGGCTAACTATCGGTCCAGAGAGATAACGACAAGTCCCGGCTAGTTATCCGACAACCCTTGCAACCGCGATGGGGTGCCCCCGAGGAATAGACCAGGCCAAGCAATTGGCAAGCGCGGGTCCCAACGGGCCCAACATGGGTAATCAACCGTTTACTCATGCCACTTGAAAGTAAATAGGAGATAAGCGTGACTAACGCTAACTTTCGTCGCATCCGCAATTCAGTTGCTGCACTTGCATTAACTGCACTTGTTGCTGCATGCTCACCGCAGTCTGAAACCTCAACTGCACCGTCAGCAGAAGCAACAGCTGCAAATTCATGTTCAGCAGAAAACTTGCAGACACTTACCACTGGCAAACTAACCATTGCTACTGGTGAACCTGCTTACTACCCATGGGTAATTGATGACAAGCCAGAATCAGGTGAAGGTTTTGAAGCTGCAGTTGCATATGCAGTTGCTGAACAACTTGGTTTTGCTAAAGAAGATGTAGTTTGGGTTCGCACTACATTTGATGGCGCGATTACACCTGGTGCTAAGACATTCGACTTCAACTTGCAACAGTTCTCAATCACTGAAGAACGCAAAGCAGCTGTTGATTTCTCAAGCCCTTACTACAGCGCACCACAAGCAATCGTGTCTTTCGCTGGTAGTGCAATCGAAGGCAAGACAGCTATTGCTGATCTAAAAGATGCAAAGCTAGGTGCTGCAGTAGGTACAACTTCACTTGATGCAATCAAGAATCAAATCGGAGTTGAACCTCAGGTATTCAATGACAATGCAGCTGCAGTTACTGCACTAAAGAATGGTCAGATTGATGGTCTAGTTGTTGACCTACCAACTGCGTTCTACCTATCAGCTGTTGAAGTTGAAAACGGTTTAATCGTTGGTCAACTTCCATCAACTGGTGATGGTGACAACTTCGGTCTGTTACTTGCTAAAGACAGCCCGATCACAAGCTGTGTTTCTCAGGCTGTTGATGCATTACGCTCTGCTGGCACCTTAGATTCAATTGCTGCTACTTGGCTAGGTACAGATGCAGGTGCACCTGTACTGAAGTAAGTGCTAACTTACTAACACCATGAACAATGACAGCCCGGCCCGAAATAATTCGGGTCGGGCTTTGTCATGGACCCCAAGTGTTCGTGAACAAGCTAGACAAAAAACAAGAAACAAAATTGCCCGTAAAAGAATCACGATCGCTGCAGTTTCGTCGTTATTAGTTTTAGGTGCGCTATTCGGCGGATTAGTTAGTTCACCTGGTTGGCCGGTAGTTAAGAAAACCTTTTTTGATTGGGAATATGGTCAAACTGTAATTAGTACTGTGGCCAAAGGTTTAATTACGAATATCACTTTGACTGTAGTTGCTTCAATTGCAATTGGCATACTTGCATTAACTTTGGCGCTGGCTCGAACTTCGCGTTCTGCTGCCCTAACTCCGTTTCGATTTTTAGCTACGGCATACGTAGATGTATTTCGTGGCATTCCGCTACTTCTTGTGATTTTGCTTATTGGTTTCGGCGTTCCCGCACTTCGCCTAACTGGGGTAACTAACAGTGTTTTAGTCCTAGGCACAGTTGCGGTTGTTATTACATATTCGGCTTATGTAGCCGAAGTTATTCGCAGCGGTATTTTGTCTATTCATCCAAGTCAACGTGCGGCGGCAAGATCACT
>CAYVZD010000035.1:0-7730 GCA_964456135.1 uncultured Bifidobacterium sp. | reverse complement strand
AAATCGACTTTATTGCGCTGCATTAATTTACTTGAGCAAATCGACGATGGCGAAATTTGGATTGATGGAATTGAAATTTCAGATCCAGAAGTTGATGAAGATGCTGTTCGTCGCCAACTCGGAATGGTTTTTCAATCTTTTAACTTATTTCCGCACATGACCGTTTTAGAAAACATCACCTTGGCTCCAATAAAAGTTCATGGTGTGAATAAAGAGCAAGCAATCATTGAAGCAAAACAGCTTTTAGATCGATTTGATCTTTTGGATAAAGCAGATCAATATCCAGATCGATTAAGTGGCGGGCAACAACAACGAGTAGCCATTATTCGATCAATTGCGAACAAATCACGACTTTTACTATTAGACGAAGTCACATCTGCACTTGATCCAGTTTTAGTTAATGAAGTTTTATCAATCGTTCGTGATTTAAAACAAGACGGCATGACCATGGTGCTAGCTACCCATGAAATGGGATTTGCTACTCAAGTCGCAGATGAAGTTTGTTTCTTAAAAGATGGATTCATCCTCGAACGCGGAACGCCGAATCAAGTTTTAGAAAATCCACAATTGCCTGAAACTAAAGATTTCTTAAAACGAGTTCATGAAGCCGGTCGGCTTTAGTTAATTTCGTAAACCCGTGCATGTAGCGAGGTTCGACCTTGAAGTGCTGCACGAACAGCTCGATGTAATCCATCTTCTAAATAAAGATTTCCGTTCCATCTGACAACGTGTGCAAACAAATCACCAAAAAAAGTTGAATCGCTAGCAAGTAATTCATTTAAATCAAGTGTGCTTTTAATTGTTGATAAATCAGCTAAGCGAATTTGACGAGGAGCCAATGATGCCCAAGTTTCACTTGAAATTTCAGGGATCGGATACGGCCGTTCACCCAAGACTTGCTTAAAGATCACAGCACAACACTATGGAAGCGTTGAATGAAAACCCTGTATTTAATGGGGTTCTAAACTCGGCGCGTGTCATAGGTTTCGCCGGTTGAGAACCATTTCGCACATATCGGTTTGGGGTAGTACCGTAATAATTCAACCAATAATTCGGGGAGTTTCACCTTAAACATGGGCATTAAACAGATATTTCGTTCACCTATGTTTTGGATTGCGCTGGCAATCTTTGCGTTGTTATTCGGTTCAAACTCTTTCAATAGCGCAGGTGCAGCTAAAGAAGTTCAAACTTGGAAAATAATCGAAGACATTCAACAAGGTCGAGCCAAATCTGTAACTTTGGTCGACGGCGATCAACTTATTGAAGTAACTCTTACTGATGACACTAAAGAATCTGCCGAGTTTATAACTGGCCAAGCCCCTTCACTTATTTCATTACTTCAATCCCAAAAGAATGCTGGTAACTTGCCAGATGGTTACGACATTGTGGTTCCGCGCCAATCATTCTTGGGTACCTTATTTATGTCGATTCTGCCGATCATATTGATCTTGGCGATTTTCTTCTTCTTAATGAGTCAGATGCAAGGCGGCGGTCGCATCATGTCATTTGGCAAATCTCGAGCCAAGTTAATAACCAAGGACATGCCGCAAACAACTTTTGCCGATGTGGCTGGCGCTGATGAAGCAAAAGAAGAACTTGTTGAAATTAAAGAATTCTTACAAGAGCCAGCTAAATTCCAAGCACTTGGCGCAAAAATTCCAAAAGGCGTATTACTTTATGGCCCACCCGGAACCGGTAAAACATTGCTTGCTCGCGCTGTTGCTGGCGAAGCAGGTGTGCCGTTCTTTTCGATTTCAGGTTCTGACTTCGTAGAAATGTTTGTTGGTGTTGGTGCCAGCCGTGTTCGCGATCTATTCGAGCAAGCAAAAACTAATGCTCCATCAATTATTTTCATCGATGAAATTGACGCTGTTGGTCGTCACCGTGGTGCCGGTATGGGTGGCGGACACGATGAGCGCGAACAGACTCTTAACCAAATGTTGGTTGAGATGGATGGTTTTGATGCGAACACTGGTGTGATCTTGATTGCTGCGACAAACCGTCCTGACATTCTTGATCCAGCGCTGCTGCGTCCAGGACGTTTTGACCGACAAGTTGCGGTTGAATCACCAGGTTTAACTGGCCGTTATGACATTTTGAAAGTCCACGCTAAAGGTAAGCCAATCGCTGAAGATGTTGACTTAATGGCAGTTGCTCGTCGTACCCCTGGTTTTACTGGTGCAGATTTAGCCAACGTATTAAATGAGGCTGCGATTTTAACTGCTCGTGGTTCAGGCAAATTAATTACTGATGAAATTCTTGATGAAGCGATCGATCGAGTAATTGCCGGTCCGCAAAAACGCACTCGCTTAATGACTGAACAAGAACGCTTAATCACGGCTTACCACGAAGGTGGTCACGCATTAGTTGCTGCTGCGCTACCTGGCACCGATCCAGTGCACAAAGTGACAATTCTTCCGCGCGGACGCGCTCTTGGTTACACCATGGTTTTACCAGAAACTGAAAAGTATTCAACCACTCGTTCACAGATGCTCGATCAGCTTGCTTACATGCTTGGTGGCCGGGCAGCTGAAGAATTAATTTTCCACGACCCAACAACGGGTGCCAGTAACGACATCGAGAAAGCAACAGCCGTTGCTCGCAAAATGGTGATGGAATACGGCATGACTGAACGGCTTGGTGCAATTAAATATGGCCAGGCCTCAGGTGAACCTTTTATGGGCCGCGACTTTGGTCACCAACGTGATTACTCTGAAGAAGTTGCTGCAGCAATTGACGAAGAAGTTCGTTCGTTTATTGAGATTGCACACCATGAAGCGTATGAAATCTTGGTGGCAAACCGGAAAGTTTTAGATGCTTTAGTAGTTGAGTTACTTGAAAAAGAAACGCTTGATCGTGAAGAAGTTGAGCGAATTTTTGAACCATTAAAGCGTCGACCAGAACGTCCAGCTTGGACTGGATCTGCCCGTCGTAAACCAAGTCGTAAGCCACCAGTTGCTGTTCCACCAAAGATTATTGAAGAGGATGCAGCAACAGCTGAGACGAGCAACGCGTGAGCATTGATCCAATTGAGCAACTTCCTGAACCACCGGCTTTAAGACCGTACGATGCAAATCGTGTTGAAAATGCTATTCGTGAATTATTAATTGGCATCGGGGAAAATCCAGATCGCGAAGGTTTGGCTAAAACTCCATCGCGCATTGCTAAGTCATACGCAGAAATTTTTGGTGGCTTACATCAAACTGCTCAGGATGTTTTAACAACTACTTTTTCTCTGGGTCACGACGAATTAATTGTGGTTAAAGACATTCCGGTTTACAGCACCTGTGAACATCACTTACTTCCATTTCATGGCGTAGGCCATGTTGGTTACATACCAGGTGAAGCAGGACAAATTACTGGACTTTCAAAAGTAGCTCGGTTAGTCGATTTATATGCACGTCGCCCTCAAGTGCAAGAAAGATTAACCACTCAAATTGCAGATGCAATGGTTAACATTCTCGATGCCCGAGGCGTAATTGTTGTCATTGAATGTGAACACTTATGTATGTCGATGCGTGGAATACGTAAACCGGGTGCGACAACCGTAACTTCTGCTGTTCGCGGCCAACTTCGTGATGCAACGACTCGTGCAGAAGCAATGTCTTTAATTAACGGAAAATAAATGCTTAAGCCAAGTGGGCTACCTGATTCATTAGCCAAGTTAAATCGCACCCTGGTTATGGGAGTTTTAAATGTAACTCCGGACTCATTTAGTGACGGTGGAAAATTTGCGGCTGCAGAAACTGCTATTGCACATGGCAAACAAATGTATGCCGATGGTGCTGATATCATTGATGTAGGCGGTGAATCTACCCGACCTGGAGCAGAACGAATATCTGTCGATGAAGAATTAAGCCGAGTAATTCCAGTTATTGAAAAGTTAGCCAGTAACGGCATTCCAGTGAGTATCGACACTATGCGAGCACAAGTTGCTCAAAAAGCAGTTGAAGCAGGAGCTTGCATAATTAACGATGTCAGCGGAGGCAAAGCTGATCCAGACATGTTTAAGTTTTTAACTACAGTTGAACTGCCTTACATCATGATGCATTGGCGTGGTCACTCAACTGAAATGATGAACTTAACAAATTATCAAGATGTAGTTACTGATGTTTGTGACGAATTACAGGCACAGGCTAACGCTGCCGTTTCAGCAGGAATTTCAATTTCCCGATTAGTTTTAGACCCAGGTATTGGTTTTGCTAAAACTACCGAACAGAATTGGCCAATTCTTGCGCAATTAGAGGTACTTCAAGATTTAGGTTTACCGCTATTGATTGGAGCAAGCCGAAAGAAATTTTTAGGCGAGTTACTAGCCAAAGATGGACAACCACGTGAAATGGATGACCGCGAGGCAGCAACTACGGCCCTGACTACATTGATGGCAGCGCAATCAGTTTGGGCAGTTCGAGTGCATGACGCAAAATCAGCAAGTGATGCGGTAAAAGTTGTAAGCCGAATCATGCAGGAGCAGATCAATGGCTGAATATCAGATTGAATTAACTGGCTTAACTGGTTTTGGCTTTCACGGAGTTTTGGAATCCGAACGTGAAAATGGTCAAGATTTTTCCGTTGATGTGACTTTATTAGTTGAAAGTCCACAAGTGAATGACAACATTCAAAACACAGTTAACTATGCAGAAGTTGCCAAATTAGTTCATCAATTTATTACCGGTAAACCAGTTGACTTGATAGAAACTTTGGCAGACAACATTGCAGATCACCTTGCTAAATTGCCACTTGTAAAAGCTGTTGAAGTTACAGTTAACAAACCAAATGCGCCAATTGAATTTCCTTTTGAAAATGTATCTGTGACTGTCTATCGCGGTGCCTAATGACCATTAGTTATTTGTCACTTGGTTCGAATCTAGGCGATCGACTTGCACATTTAACAAACGCAGTTAACGATTTAAATAGTCAACCAAAAATCAAAGTTTTGAAAGTTTCATCTGTCTATCAAACTCAGCCAGTTGGTGGACCAGAACAAGATGATTTCTTAAACGCCGTCGTAAAAATTGAAACTCAACTTAGTCCCAAAGAATTACTTGATTTAGTCCAAAGTATTGAAAACAATGCGCAGCGAGTGCGCGAAGTTAGATGGGGCCCACGCACTCTAGACATTGATGTTTTAAGTTTTGGCGATTTAGTTAGCCAAGACGAAAATTTAACCCTGCCACATCCAAGAATTTCACAGCGTGCATTTGTTTTGATTCCTTGGAACGAAATTGATCCACAAACTCAAATTCCTGGACTTGGCAAAGTTTCTGAGTTAGTAAATCAAATCTCATCTGTTGGTGTGCAGTTAAATAGTGATATGAAATTGCCAGGGGCAACCTAATGCTTACACCGACGCGAATAACCTACTTAATTTATTTAGCTGTTTTAACCACGGGAATCGGATTTATCGTGGCGAGCATTTGGCCACGCATTTTTAGCCAGGCATTTGCAACCCCTTGGTTAACTGCAATAACAATGTGGTTGCTAGCGACTGCATTATTTGTTTGGACTTTGCTTGCTCGCAAAAAAATAAAACCAGAAAAAGGTAAACCAAGACTTGATCCAATTTTGGCGGCTCGCAGTGCTGCACTTGCCATGTCAGCTTCTCGGGTTGGTGCACTTGCCATGGGTTTTTATTTAGGAATTTTCATCGACAATCTATTTTTTTCGGATTCCACGGCAAGTAATGAGCGCGCGTTAATTTGTGGTCTTACGGCAATCGCTAGTTTGGCAACAATTGCAGTTGGTTTATGGCTTGAACATATTTGTAGAATTACCCAGCCGCCAGCCGATTCAAATTCATCTACTGTGCCAACTGCAAGTTAAAGCGCAATAGTCTTTAGTTATGACCAAAGTTGCCCTGCTACAAGTTAGTACCGATGACAATGAATCAGTCAGTGATCGAATTACTCGGGTAACAAATTTAACTAACGAATGGGCAAACAAAGTTGAATTTGTTGTATTGCCAGAACTTTGGCAGGTTGGCGCTTTTCGACCAGATCTATTTGAAGAACATGCGCTGCCAACAGAAAACGAACTCGTAAAAAGTTTTTGCCAAATTGCTAAAGATAATAACTGTTGGATTCATTTAGGTTCCTACATCGAAAGACACGACAAAGGTATTTCAAATACCGCACTAACTATCAACAATCTTGGTGAAATTGTCAGCCAGTATCGAAAAATACATTTATTTGGTTTTGATCAAGGTGAAGCGATAATGCTAAGTCGTGGCGATAAACCTGAAGTGATTAGTAATTCACCGGTTGGAATCACTGGAGTTTCAACTTGCTATGACTTACGGTTCCCAGAATTATTTAGAGCCCAAGTCGATCAAGGTGCCCAAACACTTTTACTTTCATCTGGTTGGCCAACTCCACGAATTGAACATTGGCGAGTATTAAACACCGCCCGAGCGATTGAAAATCAAGCCTGGGTTATTGCTTGTAATCAAGTTGGAAACAACGGAGATTATGTTCTCGGTGGTCACTCGATGGTAATAAATCCAAAAGGTGAAATTGTTGGCGAACTTGGAGCCGATGAAGATGTGTTAATTGCTGAGATTGATCTAAATTTAGTAAACGATTGGCGCGATACTTTTCCAGTTTTGAAAGATCGAGTACTTTAATTTTGTTGATCAAAACTATTTAATTTAGCTAATCGCTCGTTATACGCCTTTAATTCTGAATCACCATCTCGCTGGGCAGCCCGATCTTTGCGAATCGCTAACTTCGAATCGCTTCTAGCCCACTGCACAGCAACAATGATCGCCAAAATTAATGTTGGAATTTCACCTATAGCCCAAGCGATTCCGCCACCTTCGTAGTTATCGCGTAAAAGATCATAGATCCAAGGTGGTTGAACTTGCGCGTACCAATCAATTCCAATCGGGACAGTAGTTTGCATAATTGCTAAAGCAAAAAATGTGTGCAAGCCAAGTGCAACTAAAACCATCATTAACTTGCCCCAGTAAGGAATTTGCCGGGGTGCTGGATCAATTCCTACTGTCATAAAGGCAAAAAGAAAACCAGAAAATAAGAAATGTATTTCCATGAATACGTGGCCGCTGTGGCTACGCATCAAGTCACCAAAAAGTGGCGTGAAATATAAACCGTATAAACCAAATGTAAAAATAACCAAAACCATAATCGGATTAGTTATTACTTTGGCATAACCACTGTTCAGTAATCCAAGAATCCATTCCCGAGCATTCTTGGAACCAACTTCTGTTTTTGTAGGCAATGATCTGAGTAGCAAAGTTATCGGTGCACTAAGCACCAAGAAAATCGGCGCAATCATTGAAAGTGTCATGTGCTGAATCATGTGCGCACTAAATGAAATCATTGCGTATTTAGAAATACCGCCAGAACTTGTCCAAATTAATAGCAGGGCGGCAATCAGAAATGAGATCGTACGACCTAATGGCCATTTAGTACCGTTGCGCTTTAACTTAATAACTGCGGATAAATAAAGAATTAATCCCACAATTGTTAAAGTCAGTAAAACCCATTCTGGATGCCAGCCAAATAAATAATTAGTCAGGCTTGGTGGCGCAGGAAATGCAAAACCTAAAACTTCTTCAGCTGCCGTTGGAAGCGGAATACTTTCTCGTGAAAGTTCAGTATTTTGTAGGGCAACTCCAAATCCAATTGCTAAACCTAAAAAAGAAAGTTCGAAAGTTAAGAACTTAGCTACCGAGATGTTTTTCGCTAAATTTATTCGAATTTTATTAACTA
>CAYVZD010000034.1:2310-10422 GCA_964456135.1 uncultured Bifidobacterium sp. | reverse complement strand
TTTGCAATATTGAATCTTGTTCAACATTGAAAAGGTCGATAAGTTTTGCTACTGAGGTATATCCATCACATTTTTTTAAAAGTCCGTGTAGGGCGGCAGGTAGGCATAAGGAATTTTGTGGATCGAGACCGACTTGGATTTGATCTTTATTTCGCAAATAGATGTGCACACCAGGAGCTAATTGCAGGGTGGAGGAAAGAATGTCTTTAGTAGTTTTCATGGCGCAGTTGTAGTGCATTTCAATAATTCCCAAGGAGTATTACCCACATCCTTTTTCGCCAAGCAAGGCACAAATTTCGACATTATTATCTGAAAACTTTTTTCTATCCACACCCGGTGGATAGAAAAATGCCAGCAAAACCTGGGAATTTTTAGTGCATTTCAAAAAATATCCCCAAGTTTTACACCGTTAATCCCCAGCAATTCACAGGTCTTTCCCCAGTTGATCCCCAGCCTTATCCACAGTGAAGTCCGAAAAATAAGGAATTTTATTGGCAATGTAAACGATAAACGCGTAAATTCATTCTTCGTTGAAGCTCTCGAGATAACGAGCCGGCATTCGCAAGGGGAAGGCGAATGAACGAGCACGCGGCTCGAGAGCTTCATCTCTTTTAAACCAGTTTCGTCAGTGGCGATAGTTAATCTAAATACATGACCACCGAACAAACTTCACTATTCGATGATCATCTTTATCGTGATTCAGCAAGCACAGTCAGTAAATCGTTCGTAAACAAAATCAAAAACCCTAATTCTTTGGATTATGAAGTTCGCCGAAGTAAAAGGCGAAAAAAATCAGTTGGTGCATTTCGCGAAAATGGTAAAACAATTGTTGTTGCCCCAATCAGAATGTCACTCAAAGAGATTGCAATTTATGCCGAGGAACTAATCTCAAAATTAGATAACCATTATGAAAAAATTTCTTCTAACGAAATACTTCATCAACGAGCAAAATACTTAGTTGCAAACTATTTAGAGTTTGATTTATTTGAAACACATCCAGTGCCAATCGAAATAACTTGGGTAACAAATCAAAATTCACGTTGGGGCTCGTGTACTCCACACGATGGAAAAATTAGAATTTCACATAGACTGCAAGCTGCCCCGCAGTATGTAATAGATGCAGTTTTATTACATGAGTTAATTCACTTAATCGTTCCTGATCACAGTGAAAAGTTTTATGCCCACTTAAGTAAATTTGAAGACTATAAGTTAGCTAAAGAATTCCTAGCTGGCTATTCCTTTGCCCGCGAGAATATCTAAGATTCTTCTTCTTTGGGCGCATCTGTCGTTTCAATAATTCGATTTAGTTCAGCCATTAAGTCAATTGATTGTGAGTCCAAGTAAGCCTGAATGTCACTCAGGTCATCTAATGAAGGTAATAAGTCAGGATGTTGCCAGATTTCATCCCGATTCGCTTGACCTTTAAGTTCAGTTAATTTTTCCCAAAGTTGGGCAGCTTCGCGCATTCGCTTTGGTCGTAATTCAAGGCCAATTAATCCAGCAAATAATTTTTCGGCAGGTCCACCAGCAGCACGACGACGACGGAATGCTTCATCGAGTGCAACTGCGCTTGTTAGTCGATTAGATATGGCCTCACTGACTACAACCGAAACCCAACCTTCGATGAGCGCCAAGAGCTGCTCTAATTTCTCATGGGCTTTTACTTGCTCTGGAGTTAAAACTGGTTCGAACAAATCTGGCGTAATGCTGTTTTGTATTTGTTCTGGATTTGTGGGGTCAAGGCCAGCAATCGCATCTTGAATGCGGGAGGTATCAATTTTTACCCCTTTCGCATGTGCCGCGATTGCCGAAAGTATTTGCGAGTTTAGCCACGGAGCATTTGCAAATAAACGGCTATGGGCGCGTTCACGAAGCGCGACATAAATACGAACATCACTTTCATCTAGTCCAAGCGAGTTGCTGAAGTTTGTCACGTTGCCGGCAACATACCCACTAATCTCATGATCTGTTAGGGGAATGCCAACATCTGAGGTACTTAAAACTTCGTTAGCCATACTTCCAAGTGCTTGTCCGAATTGAGTTCCGTACATTGTTGCGCCCATTGATTTAGCCATTGCCATGATTGGCCCAGTAATCGCGGCGAAATCTTTTGACGCCAAGGTCTCACGCAAATTTGCGGCAACTTCGGGTGGCAGTGAAGAAAGAAACTCTTCAGGAATTTGCAGTGAGCCGCCATCTTGATCATTTGGTAGCAAGCCCGTCATGGCGCCAGAGACTCCTTCGGCCACCGGCTCAACTATCTTTTTCCAACTTTCAAAAGTTTGGTCAACCCATTGCTGCTTTGTTAGGAGTCGGTGAGAAGTGTCAGATTGTGGAAATGCTGTTGCGTTATTGAGCCACAAATCGGCTAATTCCGTTGCAATTTTCATCGATTGCTCATCACGTTCTGTGATTTGCATATCTGACTTCAAAGATTTCTTCACCGCATCGCGCGCAGAATCCCAATCGACACTGCCAGTATTTTTGCCCATGTTTCGAATCATCCGTCCCATGTTTTCGAACATGGCAGCTAGATCGTTGTTATCGCCAGGGTTTGGACTAAACCCAAATGGTATGGACACTTCAGCTCCTTGAAGGTTTCTAACTCCAGATTACGGGGTAACCAGGCCACCAGAGAGGTTTGTTGTTTAGCCGTTGGCTGATATGAATCTGCATAAAATCGACCGATTCTTAACTGCCGTAAAGTTTAGGTAAGCGATTAAGGGAGATTAATGGGGCTCAAATTACGACCAACCTGGGGAGTAATCGCGCTGCTATTGCTCATTGTCATTGGTTCGATCAAAGTCCCATACGTTTTACTGAGTCCTGGACCTGCCTACAACACACTCGGTGAAATTGAAGGTCAAGAATTTATTTCGATTTCGGGGACTCAGACTTATCCAACAGAGGGTGCTTTATTAATGACTACTGTTTCTGAATACGGTGGTCCCTCGGAAGGCATCGATGTATTTCAGGCTCTTTGGGGTTGGCTAAACCCTGATGAAGAGGTTGCACCTCGCGAAATGTTTTATGACGACAACATTTCTGAAGAAGAAAACAGATTACAAAATGCTGAAGCATTTAGCACTTCACAAACTTATGCAGTCGGTGCAGCCCTTAAGTTCTTGAAGTTGCCAGTTAGTGAAAATGTTGTGGTTGCATCAATTACAGAAGGTGCACCAGCTCTTGGCTTTTTAAAAGCTGGTGACATTGTCGTAGCTGTAGATGGAATGGAAACTAAAGTTTCGCGTGAAGTTGCAAAACTAGTTCAAAGTAAGCCAGCTGGGTCTGTAGTCACTTTTACTGTTGTTCGTGAGGGTAATGAACTAAATGTTCCTGTTAAATCCGCAGCCAGAGTGGATGATCCTCAAACTGACGAAGATGAATCGGGAATTCCGTATGTTGGAATTGGTTTAGACATGCAGTACTTGTCTGACTTTAACGTTAACTATGCACAAACCAACATTGGTGGACCAAGTGCGGGCATGATGTTTAGTATCGCGATTGTCGATAAGTTAACGCCTGGTGCACTGACGAATGGGGTAAAGATCGCGGGCACCGGAACTATTGATGGCGACGGAAACGTTGGTCCAATCGGCGGAATCTCGAGAAAAATGATTGGTGCCTCCGATGCCGGGGCAAAACTATTCCTGGCACCAATTGATAACTGTGATGAAGTTGTGAACAACATTCCAGATGATTTAACTGTGGTTCCTGTTGCAACTCTTACCCAAGCACTTAAAGCAATTGCTGATTTTAATTCGGGCGCTAACTTGCCACAGTGCTCTTAATGGCTCTTAATGACCAAGTAAACTGAGTCGACTAGTTAGGAAAATCATGTGCTCACCAGTTAATTGCCCATCTTGCGGAAAAATTACTTGGCAAGGTTGCGGTCAGCATTTAGACGAAGTTTTTGCCGGAGTTCCTGAAGATCAAATTTGTAAGTGTGACGAAAACTAGTCACTAAAAGTTGCTAACAGACTTTCATTTAGATTCACCACTAAATTTGGCGCGATAGCTACCGAACTTGGTTCATCATGATCTCGATACCGCAGCGCATTTAGATTTTCGCCATTTCGCATCACTGCACTAATTATTCGCACATCCCTACGGTCTGGGTGGTTTGATACCTCGGCTAACCAATCTGGATCTTCTTCCCCTGGAAGTTGCGATTGGGCATCGGGTGGAAGCACAATTCTTTCGATCGCCAGGATTGCTCCAAGCACATTTTCAGGCCAGGCAATGGTGGCTAAAAGTTCCTCTAAATTTTGCGTTGCAGATAATTCTTGTTCGATTGAGGTAAGCGGAAGTGAATCCGACAGATTTAGTTCTGCGGCTAATTCTGGCTCACTAGCAATTACTTCAGCGGTTGAGACCACGGCAAATAAACGAATGGGCTGATCCCAGCCAGCTGCACTTATGTGGGACTCAACTTCTTGCACAACGGCGGCTAAATTTTCCGCATTTTCCATAACTTAAGTCTGCCGTATGTGCGGAACTGCCAAAATTCGCGAATGTGCAAAACATCGTAGGGTAGAGGGGTGAGCCAAATTAATCTCGGAAATCCAAAAAAGAGCGGTTTTGGCGTTGCCTTAACTGCGTTGATCGTGGCATTTGTCGCCTTTTCAATAGTCGCTGGCTTTTATGCAGACTGGCAGTGGTTTGCAGTCCTTGATCGCACCGACGTTTATGTAAAAGAGTTGGTAGTAAAAGCAGCGCTGTTTGTCGTTGTCGG
The DNA here is from genome assembly GCA_964456135.1 of uncultured Bifidobacterium sp. Classification (GTDB taxonomy): domain Bacteria; phylum Actinomycetota; class Actinomycetes; order S36-B12; family UBA5976; genus UBA5976. Next base: position 5,687 of record CAYVZD010000034.1, on the reverse strand, counting down.
TGGACTAACTGCCCTTTTTGTTTGGCTTTCTGCATCATTGGCTTATCGAGCACGGCCATTTGAATTACCTCGCACGCCAGAAGAATTTGCTCTTGCCCGTTACCGTGAGGCACTTGATTCATTCCGTCGTGCAGCTTTTGTTATTGCACCACTATTTTTTGGAGCCCTAATTGGTTTATCTGCTGCAGGGCAGTGGCGAGTATTTTTGCAATGGCAAAACTCAACTCCGTTTAACCAAGTCGACGCTCAATTTGGCAAAGACATTTCGTTTTATGTTTTTGAACTTCCGTTTTATCGCACGATCCTCAGCTTTGCATTTACTGCACTGATTTCTTCATTACTAATCAACCTAGCTATTCATTATCTGTATGGCAGTTTGCGCCCAACTTCTTCAATCGCATCCAATGTTGCCCGCAGACACTTAATGGTTTTCCTTGGCTTACTTGCTTCACTTAAAGCGGTTGCTTATTACTTAGATAGATACGCTCTCGCTGTTAAGTCAGACTCGCTAATTACTGGACTGAAGTACACCGATGTAAATGCACTTGTTCCAGCGAAAAACATACTTACCTACATTGCCATCGCTGTGGCGCTACTATTTTTCGTTTCATTATTTAGACCTGGCTGGCAACTACCGTTCGTGGCGTTCTTTGTAATGCTGGGTTCATCAATAATTATTGGTGGGTTGTACCCAGCCTTCGTCCAGCAGTTCCAAGTGCGCCCAAGCGAATTTCAGCGTGAAGCGCCCTACATCGAACGAAATCTAGCGGCTACCAAGCAGGCCTATGACATTGCCGATGTTCAAATAACTGAATATGCGGCAATTGAAAATCCATCAGAGGCAGTACTGACCGAAGATTCAGCGACGCTGAACAACATTCGTATTTTGGATCCGAGCCTGCTGTCTCCAACTTTCCGAAACTTGCAACAGATTCGTGGTTTCTACGCCTTTGCAGACACATTAGACATCGATCGCTATTTAATTGATGGCGTTAAACGTGGAACTGTAATTGCTGTTCGGGAAATAAATCTTGATGGCGTCGCAGAAAGTCAGCGCAACTGGTTTAACGACACGATGGTTTTCACGCACGGTTATGGTGCCGTAGCTGCATTTGAAAACACAGTTAGCCGAGATGGTTCACCAGCGTTTTTTGAGTATGACGTTCCACCAACTGGTGGCTTGCAGATTGATCAACCAAGAATTTACTTTGGCGAGCAATCTCCGCCTTATTCAATAGTTGGTAAAGGTCCAAACGGTGAAGATCGAGAACTCGATTATCCGGATGACAACAGCGAAAATGGCCAGACTAACAACACATATGACGGTACTGGCGGTGTTGCGGTAGGAAGTATTTTCCAACGTGCGATTTTTGCAGTTAACTTCCAAGATCCAAACATCTTGTTATCAAACCAAATTACTCAAGATTCAAAAATTCTCTATGACCGTAATCCAAAAGATCGCGTGGCAAGAATTGCACCTTGGCTAACAATTGATGGTGACCCATACCCAGCAGTAATTGATGGTCGAATTCAATGGATTATTGATGGGTACACAACATCAAACAACTATCCATACAGTGCACGAATTTCGCTACGCGATGCGACTTCAGATTCAACGAGTGCTCAGGCTACTTCGATCACGTTAAATGCAGGCAACATTACTTATATTCGTAATGCTGTCAAAGCAACCGTTGATGCATACGACGGCACAGTAAAAATTTATGGTTGGGATGAAACAGATCCAATTTTGCAAACTTGGATGAAGGCATTCCCAGATGTTGTGCAACCTAAATCTGCGATTCCTGCAGGTGTACTTGAACACGTACGCTACCCAGAAGATATGTTCAAAGTTCAGCGCGATATTTTGTCTCGTTACCACGTAAATGATGCTCAAGCTTTTTATTCTGGCCAGGACTTCTGGATTATTCCCAAAGACCCAACAAAGCCAGAGTTACAACAAGCTCAGCCACCTTATTACTTGACCTTAAAGATGCCTGGTCAAACTGAAGCGGCATTCCAGTTAACAACGACTTATGCGCCGACAAAGCGACAAACCTTGGCATCTTTTATGGCAGTTAATGCTGACCATGGCCCTGATTACGGAACTATTCGAATTCTGCAACTGCCACGAAATACTACGATTCCAGGACCAACTCAGGTGCAAAATAATTTTGAATCTGATCCGACTGTGGCAACCCAACTGTCATTACTTCGCCAAGGTGGTTCCGATGTTCAGCTAGGTAACTTACTTTCGTTACCGGTTGGCGGCGGCTTACTTTACTTTGAACCTGTTTATGTTCGAGGTAGTCAAGGTGAAGGTTACCCACTGCTTCGTAAAGTACTCGTATCATTTGGCTCAAAGGTTGCATTCGAAGACGACTTAGCAACTGCGTTGGCCAAAGTTTTCACTGGGCAAACAGTTACGCCAACTCCTGAATCACCAGAGACGCCAACGTCGCCAGAGGAAGGCCAGACGTTAACTGATTTGCAAATTCTGGCTAAAGCCATTGAAGATGCAAATACTGCCTATGAAGACGGACAAGCTGCACTAGCAAAGGGTGACTTTGCTGCATATGGATTGGCGCAAGATCGCCTTGCAGATGCATTGCGTCGAATTTCGAGTGCAAGCGGAACGATTACTGGATCAAGTCCGGTACCTAGTGCAACTCCGACACCGACTCCATAACGACACCTGATTTTTAGGAAAGTTAAGTCGATAGTTAGAATCAAGTAGTGGATTTACTTAACCTTGATTTAATTAACGGCCTTCCGATTCATCCTCTAGTCGTTCATGCTGCTGTCGTATTTGTACCGCTAACAAGCATTGCCCTATTGATTTTGGTATTTTTTCCAAAATTTCAGGCCAAGTATTTGAATTTAGTTTCGCTTAGTGCCCTGATTGCTTTAGGTAGCTCATTGCTGGCCAAGCAATCAGGCGAGACTTTTGCTGCTCGGGTCGGCTGGCCCGGTGAACATGCTGAGTTAGGTGAGCAACTTGTTGCCGTCACGGCTGTGCTTACTGGGGCGATCATTGGTTGGAATTTATTAATTCGAATTGGAAAATCAGGTTTACTTGTCCAGATTGCAAAGTTTGGCGGAGCACTTGTAGCCATCGCTGCTTTAGTGGTCACATATCAGACTGGTCATTCTGGTGCGAAAGCAACTTGGGAAAACCGTTTAGCTCCAAAAAGTGAAGAAACCCCATCAGTAACTAATGGGTTACCTACAGATGGTTCGTCGATTGTGCTCAGTGCCGATGAAGTCGCTAAGCACAACTCTGGTAGTGACTGTTGGTCGATTGTGAACGGAAATGTGTACAACTTAACAAGTTATGTAAACAGCCATCCTGGTGGTGCGGCAAATATTGAAAGTATTTG
>CAYVZD010000034.1:0-2210 GCA_964456135.1 uncultured Bifidobacterium sp. | reverse complement strand
AATCCGGGTGTGAGTGCAGCGGCAGTTGAGCTAACTGAAATTACGTACTTGAAGTCAAAGGCCAAAATTGACATCGCGATTGGCATTAAGGCAATCGCGATGTTCATCAAGCCACCAAGTCGCGCATCCAGATGATAACCAAAAACCGTAGCTACAATCGTGAATGCAAAACTGCCAACTGCTAACCAGGGACCACGCTGATCAATAAATTCGCGGTATTCTTCAGAAAAAAACAGGCTCACTAGATTTGTAATTCCAGCGGCAATTAGAAGTACCCAAAGCACAGGCTTTACAAACTTTGATTTAAACCAAGCCATTACAGACAAGACAATTAGGGGAACTGCCCAAAGGGCAATTAGTAACGATCCAGTTGAACCACCTGGATCAGCTAGAGCGTACCCAGCAGTAAACAGTCCACCGAGTAAGCCAAAGCCAACCATCATCCAAAGAGCAAATGACTTGGCAAATTGAGCACGTTTGCGCGCGTTTTGCTGAATAGCAAAATAAATGAGATTTATTGCAAGTACTAAAACAGTCAGTAATAACGTGCGTGCCATTTGATACCTATTCCACGAATTGATCAGCGATTAAAGCGGCGCCAAATATAAAAACGACAGTAATAGCGACTGCAAGAACGGTCTTTTTCAAATTTTTAGTCTGCCTGTATACAACTGTGGCGACAATACCCACAGCCAAAATTACAAAAATCAAAAATGGATTAACCACTAAACACCTCTAATTCAAATCTAATCCATGAAAAATGATTCAGCTGGATTGGCAGCCAAGCTAAATTTTTGTGGTCTTGATGGCATATTGGATATATGAGAAAAATCGCTTTAGTTTCTATTTTCACTATTTTTCTTAGCGGTTGTTCGCCAACAAGTATGAATACTTCGCCGACACCAAGTCAGAGCAATGTGACACCGACAGAAAAACCAAGTCAGTCACCAACTGCGCAACTAGATATGGCGACTTTGTATTTTGTAAGCGACACCGGTAATTCTTTTCGACTTTTCTCAGAAAGCCACGACCTGAAAATTTCAACGGGTGACTTGGCATCTGATGCTGTATCAGCTTTATTGTCAGGCACCCAACCTAAAGATTCTGATTACGAAAATCTTTGGCCAGAAGATTCAAGACTTAATAGGTTAACTGTTACTAATGGTTTTGCCACAGTTGATTTACACTTCGAACAGTTAAACGTTGGAGCAGAAACTGAACTGCGTGCAATTGAACAAATCTTGTGGACCTTAAAGGCAAATAATCCTGAAATCACTCAAGTTGAGTTTTTGCGGGATGGAAATATTGTAGAAAGTTTTGCCGGACATGTAGATACGTTAGAAGTTTTTCAAATTGATGAGGGCTATCAGTCGCTTGCAACTGTTGACTTGGATTTAGAGGAAGGCCAAGTGGTAAGCAGTGGTCAATTGGTCACCGGTCTTGCCTGTACTTTTGAGGCAAACGTGCCATGGGAACTTTTTCAAAACGGACAATTGGTGAATTCAGGGGCCCAAACGGCACAGCAAGCTTGTCCGGCTAGATCAAAATATTCAATCGATCTTGGCCCGCTAAAACCAGGAAGTTACTTACTTAGAGTCTGGGAATCTTCAATGGAAGATGGATCTTTAATAAACGAAGATACTAAGAACTTCGTAGTGAAGTAACTATTTAATTTCTTTAAGCCGGATAGAAACTAAATCTAAAAGCAATTTTTTATCAACTTTCCAGTCAACTGGAACTTGGATAGTTTTCTTGTTCGTTTTGTAATTTGTTAATTGCTTTTCAAGTTTTTGCACCGAGTCTTTACCCCAGGGTCCAAGCAAAATATGATTTTTTAATACACTGACACCGATTATGTATTCAGTGCCAAGTTTTAGCATTGGTTGATTCCAGGCGATTACTAATTCCATTTTTGGATACTTAGCCTGAATTGCTTTAAAAATATTTTGGACGGTTTTTCGCTTTGTTTCATCAAATGGCTTTAGATACTGATCTAAAGTTGAAAATCGCTTTGAGCTTTTTGATCCACGTGAATACATAACCAAAGCATTGGCATGAGCTTGGCTAAAACCATGATTTTCCTTTAAAAAGGCAACTTGTTCTGGATATTTTTCATCCTTTAAATCAGCCATGACATCAAACCAATAACGCATTGGTTGGCCATATTTTTTCTCTATTGCTGGAAAATAAGATTCACGATCGCCGCTTTT
>CAYVZD010000033.1:3437-10897 GCA_964456135.1 uncultured Bifidobacterium sp. | reverse complement strand
TTGGTTCGATCCCGGTCACACGGGATCTCCTATCAGCGCGAAGCGCTGGCGATCGAGAGCGGGTGACCGGGATCGAACCGGCATGGCCAGCTTGGAAGGCTGGGGCTCTACCATTGAGCTACACCCGCGAGAATTCACCTGTTGGCAAATCTGAATTTAGATTATCGCATTAATTCGAATAGACTTCATCAGGTCGTCGGGGCGTAGCGTAGTGGCTAGCGCGTCTGCTTTGGGAGCAGAAGATCGAGAGTTCGAGTCTCTCCGCCCCGACCATTACTTTTAAAAGTACTTTAAAAAGTAAATTGGCGAGTAAGTGAATAAATAGGAGAACCGTGAAAAGCGCCGTTGAAAATCTTTCCCCAACCCGCGTAAAGCTCACGGTGGAAGTCCCATTCGCTGATTTAAGCGAAAGCATGGATGCTGCCTACGCGCGCATTGCAAAATCAGTAAACATCCCAGGATTCCGCAAAGGAAAAATTCCGCCACGTATTATCGACCAACGCTTTGGTCGTGCTGCCGTACTCGAAGAAGCTGTAAATGATGCAATTCCTAGCTCATTAGCCAAGGCTTTGATAGAAAATAAGATTTCCCAACTTGGTCGTCCAGAGGTTGACGTAACGAAATTAGATGAGAACGAAGGTTTAATCTTCACTGCGGAAATTGATATTCGCCCTGAGTTTGATTTGCCAAAGTTTGAAGATTTAAAAGTTGTCGTTGACGACGCCGTAGTAACTGACGAAGATGTAGATGCACAGCTAAAAGACCTCAGAGCTCGTTTTGGTTCACTAAAAGCAGTTGAGCGTCCAGCAGCCGATGGCGACATTGTGATGATTGATCTTCGGGGCACTCACAATGGCGAAGAAGTTGAAGACATTGCAGCCAATGCAATGAGCTATGAACTTGGATCAGATGGAATGGTGCCAGGTTTCGACGATGCCGTTCGTGGTGCATCGGCTGGGGATGAGCGCTCTTTCGTGTTTACTCCAACTAATGGTGTTTGGACCGATAAAACTATCGAAGTGACAGTGACAGTTCGCTCAGTTCGCGAACGTGAACTTCCTGAAGCAAATGATGAGTTTGCCCAGCTAGCGAGTGAATTCGACACTATCGCAGACTTACGCAATGACATCAAAGAGCGACTAGGTCGGTTACGTCTTGTTGAGCAGGCCTATCAAGCTCGTGACTTAACCCATGACGCATTAATGGAAGCCATAAAAGTTGAAATTCCTGAAGGCGTAGTCAAAGCAGAAATTGATGCGCACTTTGCAGATGGTCATGGCGATGAAGCGCATAAAGCTGAATTTGAACAAAATACTCGATCTGGAATTAAGAGCAGAATGATTTTGGACAAAATTGCAGAAGAGCAAGAAGTTCAAGTTAATGATGCAGAACTATCTCAGTGGTTAGTTAGTGAAGCTCAGCGTTATGGCATGGCACCAGATCAATTCGCTGATCAACTTGTGCAATCTGGTCAAGTACAAGGTGCTATTGCTGAAGTTCGTCGAGTGAAAGCACTATCGCTAGTACTAGAAGGTGTAAAAGTTTCGGATAAGTCTGGAAACGCCATCGATCTTGAGTCAGTATTGAAGCCAAATCAGTCAGTGGAAGAATTCATCTCGAATTTTGCTGCTGAAGAAACTGATGAGGATTCGCAAGACGACAACTAGTCTCGTCTAGTATCAAATTCACTTTCACAAAGTAGCAAAGTTCGTTAACTGCGAATTTTTTGCGCACTTTTGCCCAGTCTGAAACGCTCATAGCGAAAATCCTTGAGTCTGCCATGCATTAGTCAATTGCCTGATTTAGGGTTAAGACATTACGTAACTAGAGGAGTCGTCTTGAGCGGAATCCAAGTACCGGGGTTATCACTTCCGGAATCGCGGACCCCTGCACCTAATGGGCAAGGCTTTGGAGATTCGGTGTTTCAGCGCCTTCTCCAAGATCGAATTATTTTCTTGGGTTCACAAGTTGAAGATCAAATGGCAAACACAATTTGTGCACAGATCTTGTTACTAGCTGCCGAAGATCCAGAAAAAGATATTTTCCTTTACATCAATTCACCCGGTGGCTCTGTCAGTGCAGGCATGGCAATTTATGACACCATGCAGTTTGTTAAAAATGATGTGGCAACTGTGGCAATGGGATTGGCTGCTTCGATGGGGCAGTTCTTATTGTGCGCAGGCGCTCCTGGCAAGCGATACTCGCTACCGCACGCTCGCATCATGATGCATCAACCTTCTGGTGGTATCGGTGGAACTGCATCTGATATCAAAATTCAAGCTGAACAAATGATGTACACCAAGACCAAAATGGCTGAGTTAATAGCTCACCACACAGGTCAACCAGTTGCCACAATTACTGAAGATTCAGATCGTGACCGTTGGTTTACTGCTGATCAAGCTAAAGAATATGGATTTGTTGACCACGTGGTAAAAAGTGCCCGTGACGTTGCTGGCGAAGGTGGAACTGCTTAAATGTCTAAATTTGATTACTCACCGCAAGCCCGTTACATCCTTCCTAGTTACATTGAGCGCACCCCACAAGGTATTCGCGAATATAACCCCTATGCGAAATTATTCGAAGAACGCATTATTTTCCTCGGTGTTCAAATCGATGATGCCTCTGCCGACGATGTAATGGCTCAACTTTTAGTACTTGAATCGCTAGATCCAGAGCGTGATATTCAGATTTATATCAATTCACCTGGTGGTTCTTACACTGCGATGACTGCAATTTACGACACAATGCAGTTCGTTAAGTGTGACATTCAGACAGTTTGTTTAGGTCAAGCTGCTTCTGCTGCATCTGTATTACTTGCCGCAGGAACTCCAGGTAAGCGTTATGCCTTGCCACATGCACGCGTGCTTATTCACCAGCCGTATACCGAAGGTGGCGGTCAAGGTTCCGACATCGAGATTCAGGCTAATGAAATTCTGCGTATGCGCGATGAGATGGAAAGTATTTTCTCAAAGCACACCGGAAAAGACGTAGCCGAAATTCGTCGAGACATTGAACGAGACAAGATTCTGACCGCGGACCAGGCCAAGGAATATGGCATCATCGACCAGGTTTTAACCTCACGAGTACCACTAAATAAGTAGTTAACCCCACTTATCCAAGTGACTCTGGGCGTGTACGCTGCGCGAATGTCACCAAGTCGAGATATTGTTGAAAAACGCCCGAGCGTCGGGTTAACACTTATTTCCCCCAGGAGGTGCGCACCATGGCTCGGATCGGCGAGGGTGGCGACCTGTTGAAGTGTTCGTTCTGCGGAAAAAGTCAGAAGCAAGTTAAGAAATTAATTGCCGGCCCTGGCGTTTACATCTGCGACGAGTGCATCGACTTATGTAATGAAATTATCGAAGAAGAACTCGGCGAGAGCGTAAACCTTGGCTGGGATGAATTACCTAAGCCGCGCGAAATCTATTCATTTTTAGATCAATATGTAATTGGTCAAGAAGTCGCTAAACGTGCACTCTCTGTTGCGGTTTATAACCATTACAAGCGAGTTCAATCTGGTGCAAGCGAATCAACACGCGATGAAGCGGTAGAACTAGCTAAATCAAATATTTTGTTACTTGGCCCAACTGGTTCAGGTAAAACACTTTTAGCCCAAACTTTGGCTCGCATGCTAAACGTACCTTTCGCTATCGCTGACGCAACTGCGCTAACTGAAGCCGGCTATGTTGGTGAAGACGTAGAAAACATCCTGCTTAAGTTAATCCAAGCAGCAGATTACGATGTTAAAAAAGCTGAAACCGGCATTATCTACATTGACGAAATTGATAAAGTCGCCCGAAAGAGCGAAAACCCGTCAATCACTCGCGATGTATCGGGTGAAGGCGTTCAGCAAGCATTATTAAAGATCCTTGAAGGTACAACCGCATCTGTGCCGCCACAAGGTGGACGTAAACATCCGCACCAAGAATTTATTCAAATTGATACCAGCAATGTTCTATTCATAGTTGGTGGAGCATTCGCTGGCTTGGATGAAATTATTAAACAACGTGTTGGTAAGAAAGCTCTTGGTTTTACTGCAGCTGTTGATACAGAAAAGATGAGCGAAATCGATATTTTCGCTCAAGTCATGCCAGAAGATATGTTGAAGTTTGGCATGATTCCAGAATTTATCGGTCGCCTTCCAGTTTTCACGTCAGTAACTCAGTTAGACCAAAAAGCATTAGTTGCTGTTTTAACTGAACCAAAGAATGCGCTAGTTCGTCAGTATCAAAAATTATTTGATCTTGATGGCGTCGAGTTAGAGTTCAGCCAAGATGCTCTTGAAGCTGTTGCAGACCAAGCAATACTTCGAGGTACAGGTGCACGTGGACTACGGGCAATTATGGAAGAAGTACTGCAACCGGTTATGTATGACATTCCGAGCCGCGAAGATGTTGCTCGTGTTGTGATCAATCGTGAAGTTGTTCTAAAGAATGTGAACCCAACATTGATTCCTCGCGATGTACCAGCAAAACGGGTACCTAAAGAAAAATCTGCGTAACTAATTAATCGCTAGATGGCGCAAGTTCAATCTCAATTGAGATTTGGCTTGCGCCTTCTGCTTTGGCAACCTCGCGGTACTCAAATGGGGAAGTAACCCGGCCAGCAGCCATTAAGTCACTAGCGACAAGCTTTATTTGTTCAGTGACTTGGGCTGGGGCACTAATTACTGCCCGAGAAATCTCTGCCTTCATTGAGACTTTTGCTTCACTTTTAACTTTTCGAAGCTGCGAGATAACTTCTGCCGTAACCTGATTAATCGAGGCATCACCTTGGAAACTGCGCAACTGTGTTGAAGTCGGCCAAGTTGAATTATGTACCGAACCTTCTTTCCACCAAGACCAAACTTCCTCAGTTACGAATGGCAAGAATGGAGCGAAGAGCTTCAGTAACACCTCAAGTGCCACGTTTAGGGTTGCTTTAGCTGAGGCTGCTTCATCTTCACCCTGAAGACCATACGCACGATCTTTAACTATTTCTAAGTGGTCATCACAGAAAGCCCAGAAAAAAGTTTCAGTAACTTCTAATGCTTTGGTGTAGTTGAATTGCTCAAATGCTTTAGTTGCCTCATCTACTACATCAGCAAGTGCGGCTAACAACGCTTTATCCAACGGGTTATTAATCGCCTCGATCGGCGCAAATCCTTGCAGCAAAGTGAACTTACTTGCATTCAAAATTTTGGTGGCAAGTCGTCGGCCAATTTTCATCTGACCAACGTCAAACGCGGTGTCAGTACCGGGGCGACCACTTGCCGCCCAATACCTAACGCCGTCACTGCCATGCTCGTCTAGCAGGTCAAGCGGAGTTACAACATTCCCTTTGGACTTACTCATTTTTTTACGATCAGGATCAAGGATCCAGCCACTGATGGCTGCATGTTTCCATGGCAAACAATTTTCTTCAAAGTGTGATCTGACCACTGTGCTAAACAACCAAGTGCGAATAATTTCGTGTGCTTGCGGGCGAACATCAAATGGAAATACTCGATTCCATAAATCGTCATCGACGGTCCAACCACCAGCAATTTGTGGAGTTAGAGATGAAGTTGCCCAGGTGTCCATAACATCTGGATCACCAATAAAGCCATTTGGTTTACCGCGCTGGTCTTCGGTGTAACCAACCGGCACATCTTGCGATGGATCAATTGGCAAAATATCATCCTGCGGGACAATAACTTGATCCCAAATTGGGTTACCTTCGCCATCAAGTGCATACCAAACTGGAATTGGTACACCGAAAAATCTTTGTCGGCTGATTAACCAATCACCATTTAATCCTTCAACCCAGTTTTGGTAGCGAACTTTCATGTGATCTGGGTGCCAACTTATGTTTTGCCCACGGGCCAATAGCTCATTTCGCAAATCAGAATCACGACCACCGTTACGGATGTACCACTGACGAGTGGTCACGATTTCAAGTGGTTTGTCACCTTTTTCAAAGAACTTAACGGGGTGAGTAATTGGTCGAATTTCACCTTCTAAGTCACCAGATTCAATAAGTAGTTGAGCAATTTTTTCTTTGGCACTGTGTGCAGTAAGTCCAGCTAGCTGTTCATAAGCGGCAATTCCTGCTGCACTAGTGATCCAGTCTGGAGTTTGTGCAATTATGCGTCCATCCCAACCAATGATTGGTCGAGTCGGTAACTGTAATTCGCGCCACCAAGTAACGTCAGTCACGTCGCCAAAAGTACATATCATCGCAATACCTGAGCCTTTTTCTGGATCGGCTAAGTGATGTGCAACTATCGGAACTTCAACTCCAAATATCGGAGAAGTAACAGTTTTACCAAAAAGTGGTTTGTAGCGATCGTCTTCGGGATTAGCAACTAACGCAACGCAGGCTGGAATTAATTCAGGACGAGTTGTTTCTATATATAAAGGAGAGCCATCTGAATACCGGAATGCGATGCGGTGGTAGGCACCAGGTCGTTCGCGGTCTTCGAGCTCTGCTTGAGCTACGGCAGTTCGGAAAGTTACATCCCAAAGAGTTGGTGCCTCAGACTGGTAAGCCTCGTTGCGAGATAGGTTGCGTAAAAAAGCACGCTGCGAAATAGCCCGAGCTTTTTCGTCAATCGTTTGGTAAGTCATTTTCCAATCAACGCTGACACCAAGACGACGCCATAAATCTTCGAAGGCTTTTTCATCTTCGATGGTCAGGCGCTCGCATAGTTCGACAAAATTTCTTCGCGAGATAGGAAGTTGATCTTTACCTGGTTCCGTTGGCGGTTGAAAATTTGGATCGTAGGGCAGTGCTGGATCACATCTAACGCCAAAATAATTTTGTACGCGACGTTCGGTAGGAAGACCGTTGTCGTCCCAGCCCATTGGATAAAAAACTTTCTTTCCGATCATGCGCTGGTACCGAGCGATTAGGTCTGTGTGGGTATATGAAAAAACGTGACCCACGTGCAATGAACCAGAAACGGTCGGTGGCGGAGTATCAATTGAAAATATTTCTTCGCGAATAGCACTGCGATCGAATGAGTAAGTGCCCTGATTTTCCCAAGTGTTGGCCCACTTAGTCTCTAACCCATCGAGTGTGGGTTTTTCTGGCATTCGATCTGTGGTCATGAGCCATAATTCTACGAGGTTTCATGGAACCTAGAATTAACCCATGGATTGGGAACAGCCACAAGAATTTTCAATTAGCGACCTAAAGCGCGTTGAGGAAGTTCTTGAATCTCGGCAACCCGAGACGATTATTGAACCAAGTCTTGATCGAATAAAACGTTTGATGCAGTTGCTAGGTGACCCGCAACTGGCTTATCCGGTGATTCACATCACAGGTACCAATGGCAAGACATCAACTTCCAGAATGATTGAAAGTCTGCTTCGTGAAATGGGTTTAAACACTGGTTTAGTAACCAGTCCGCACCTACATCAAATTACTGAGCGTATTCGACTTAATGGACAACCAATAGATCCTGAACGATTTGTGAGTACCTACGACGAACTTGAACC
>CAYVZD010000033.1:0-3337 GCA_964456135.1 uncultured Bifidobacterium sp. | reverse complement strand
GCTGTTGGCGGACAAGTACTTACCTTCGATGGGCTTAATGGAACTTATGAACAGATCCTCTTACCACTTTTTGGTCAACATCAAGCCGCAAATGCATCACTAGCGCTTGCTGCAGTTGAAGCATTTTTTGGTGGCACAAATAAATTGAGTGAAGAATCAGTCAGACGTGGCTTCGCTCAAGCAACTTCACCAGGTCGCTTGGAAGTTGTGAAGCGAAGCCCAACGGTAATTGTCGACGCAGCGCATAATCCACACGGAGCACAAGTTTTAGCAACTGCACTACAGGAATCATTTACCTTTGACTCAATTATTGGCGTTATTTCAGTCATGGCTGATAAAGATGTACTTGGTGTTTTAGAGTCACTCGAACCTGTTTTTCAAGAAGTTGTCGTAACTTGGAATGGTGCTGCTCGGGCAATGCCAGTTGAAGAAATTTACAAACTTGCAGCTCAAGTATTTGGAGCCGAACGAGTACACACCAGCCCCACGCTTAGTTCAGCAATTGATCTAGGAATTGAACTTGCCGATAACATCGCTACAACTGGCGTTGGCGTTGTAATTACTGGCTCTGTGGTTACTGCTGCTCGAGGCCGGGCATTAACCGGACATATCGAGGCATAAAAATGAAAGTAATGGGCAGTGCAACGATGGTCTTTCAGGCAATCGTGATTGGCTTAACAATTCCAGTTGCGGTGGCTAACTATGGTGTCCCGGTGAATACTGCAATTTGGGTCGCTGCGATTTTCATCGTGATTTGCTTCTTAGCCGTTGGGGGAATTCGCCGGGATCGTCGTACTGCAATCATCACTGGGTCATTGGTGCAAGTACTTGTACTAATCAGTGCAATTTGGGTTAGACCGATGTTATTTCCTGGGATTGTGTTCACTGCAATTTGGCTATTGGCCATTAAATTAAGTGCAAAGACGCCTGCATAATCTCGTCTAGGATTAAAGGCATGTCACAACGCACACTTGTATTAGTTAAACCAGATGGTGTTAAGCGCGGCTTAGTCGGCGAAGTCTTTAGTCGAATTGAACGCAAAGGCTTTAAGTTAGTCGCCCTAGAACTAAGAACTCTAGATCGAGCTACCGCTGAAACTCACTACGGTGAGCACAAAGACAAACCATTTTTTAAAGACTTAGTTGATTTCATCACAAGTGGGCCGTTAGTAGCCGCAGTTATCGAAGGTAACGAAGCTATTGCAGCATGGCGAACCATGATGGGTGCAACTAATCCAGCAAATGCAGCCATGGGAACAATACGTGGCGACCTTGCCACTGAAACACAATTTAATGTTTCACATGGCTCTGATTCACCAGAATCAGCAGCTCGCGAAATAAAACTGTTCTTCCCGAATCTATAAGAGGTTTTATGAGTATCCAGTCCGTGTTTCCACAACTGGAACAGTTACTACCTAAAGTTCAAAAGCCAGTTCAGTATGTGGGCGGCGAATTAAATGCAGTTGTTAAACCATGGGATGACGTACTAGTTCGCTGGTGCTTGATGTATCCAGATGCATACGAAGTTGGAATTCCAAATCAAGGCGTGCAGATACTCTACGAAGTAATCAACGAACGTGAAGATGCACTTTGCGAGCGCACTTATTCAGTTTGGCCAGATCTTGAAGCATTAATGCGTGAGCATAAAGTTCCGCAATTTACTGTTGAGGCTCATCGGCCAGTTGGCGCTTTTGATTTGTTCGGCCTTTCATTTGCGACTGAACTTGGTTACACCAACATGCTTAACGCAATCGATTTAGCCGGTGTGCCGATACATGCCAAGGACCGCACTGATGAGCACCCGTTGATTATTGCTGGCGGTCATGCTGCATTTAATCCTGAACCGATAGCAAACTTCATTGATGCTGCTGTTCTTGGTGACGGCGAACAAGCAGTTCTAGCAATTACAGACCTCGTCGCAGATTTTAAGAAAGCCGGCTCACCTGGTGGGCGAAACGAATTGTTACTTCGGTTAGCCAAGTCGGGAATTGTTTATGTTCCAAAGTTTTATGACGTTGAATATCTTCCAGATGGCCGAATTCGACGGGTAACTGTGAATGAATCTGGTGTGCCATGGCGAGTTGCTAAACACACAGTGATGAATCTTGATGAATGGCCATATCCAAAAGCTCCACTTGTACCAATTGCTGAAAGTGTGCATGAACGGATGAGCGTAGAAATTTTCCGGGGATGTACTCGAGGATGTCGGTTCTGCCAAGCAGGCATGATTACTCGTCCAGTTCGAGAACGTTCAAAAACCACTATTGCTGACATGGTGGAAAATGGCTTGAAGAAAACAGGGTATGAAGAAATTGGCTTACTTTCACTGTCAAGTGCAGATCACAGCGAAATTGCCGACATATCAAAAGGCTTAGCTGATCGATATGAAGATAGCCAGACCGCACTTTCGCTACCATCGACGCGTGTTGATGCATTCAACATTGATTTAGCAAATGAACTTTCGCGCAATGGTCGCCGAAGTGGGTTAACTTTCGCCCCAGAAGGTGGTAGCGAACGAATTCGCAAAGTAATCAATAAGCAAGTTTCCGAGGAAGATTTAATCCGAACGGTTACCGCTGCGTTCTCGGCAGGTTGGCGACAAGTGAAGTTGTACTTCATGTGTGGCTTGCCAACCGAACAAGATGAAGATGTTTTGCAAATTGCCAAACTTGCTCACGAAGTTATTAAGGCTGGACGAGAGGCTTCTGGTCGTCGAGACATTCGTTGCACCGTATCTATAGGTGGTTTCGTACCAAAACCGCACACACCTTTTCAGTGGGCAGCCCAACTAGATCACGAAACGACGGATTCACGACTTTATAAATTGCGCGAGGCAATTCGGCAAGACAAAGAGTTTGGCAAATCAATCGGTGTTCGCTATCACGACGGCAAGCCCGGAATAGTTGAAGGATTACTTTCCCGTGGTGACCGAAGAGTTGGAAAAGTTATTGAACAAGTTTGGAAAAATGGCGCCCGTTTTGATGGATGGAGTGAGCATTTTTCCTACGATGCATGGATGCAAGCTGCACAAGTAGCGCTTTCAGATGAAGCAGTCGATGTTGATTGGTACACCATCCGTGAGCGTGAGTTAAGTGAAGTGCTTCCGTGGGACCATTTAGATTCAGGCTTAGATAAAGAGTGGCTTTGGGAAGACTGGCAAGATGCGCTTGCCGAAGTTGAAGTTGATGACTGTAGATGGACTCCATGTTTTGACTGTGGAGTTTGTGACCACATGGGAACGGAAATTCAAATCGGTCCAACAAATCAAGTCATCTTGCCATTGCCAAAAGTTCGCTCTGAGGTAGTGGTTAGTGGCGCGTGATCCAGGGCGCGAAGTA
>CAYVZD010000032.1:4974-11452 GCA_964456135.1 uncultured Bifidobacterium sp. | reverse complement strand
CTTCCCCACAAGGCTAAGCGGCCAGCCATAATCGCATCATTTTCACATGCGGCCCTAATGCGCTCGATTGCAAAATCAGCAAAGCCGTTATCACTCAGGACATCATCAACTAACTGCGCGGTTTCGTTATCTAAAAATTTAGAAACTTCGCGATAGAAATCACTTGCAATTCCTTCACCAATGTATGACTTAACTAAACCTTCAAGCCAATTACTTGGCACTAATTGTTTGTGATAAGCATCAAGCGCACCAGCAAACGGTTGCATCGCCTCAACTGGATCTACCCCTAAACCTTTGAGGCGAGTAGTGATTCGGTTGTAATGTTCAAACTCCCCAGAGGCAAACTTTGACATCGCAGCTTTGTCTTCAAGTGAAGGTGCTTTTTGTGCATCAGCAGCCATTTGCTCAAACGATGAAAGTTCACCGTAAGCAAGTAAGCCGAGTAAATCAACAACTGCTGGACTGGTCACAACGTTTAGGTTATCGACACATCACGGGTACGATGTAACTACCTGCGAAAAACGTTGATTTTATCCAGAAATACTCAGGAGCACTTATCCCTACATTTGCCGAACTAGGCGTGCCTGCACCTATTTGTAGTGCATTGGAAAATCACGGCATTAAAGACGCATTTCAAATTCAGGAACTTACTTTGCCACTTGCGATATCTGGCAAAGACTTAATCGGTCAAGCAAAGACTGGAACCGGAAAAACTTTTGGTTTTGGGCTACCGCTATTAACTCGGATAGTTTCACCAACTTCTTCAGAGTGGGCTGACTATAAATATGCAGGAAAACCACAAGCTTTAGTTATCGTCCCGACCCGTGAATTGGCTATCCAGGTCGCCGACGATTTAACCATGGCAAGTGTAAATATCGGCGCTCGCGTTGTCAGTCTTTATGGCGGACGAGCCTACGAGCCTCAAATTGAGGCCATCGCCAAGGGCGTTGAAGTAATTGTTGGTACTCCCGGCCGGTTAATCGACTTAATTAAGCAAAACCATTTGGACTTATCTCACATCAAAGTTTTGGTTATGGATGAGGCTGACGAAATGCTCGACATGGGCTTTTTGCCAGATGTTGAAAAATTAGTTAGTAAATGTAATCCAAGTCGCCAAACTATGTTGTTCTCGGCAACGATGCCAGGACAAATTGTTGCGTTGGCTAAGCGCTACATGACTTCGCCTACCCACATACGTGCAGTTGATCCAAATAGCGAGTCATCAATTGTTGATGCAATCGAGCAGCATGTTTGGCGTTGCCATCAAATGGATAAACCAGAATTAGTTGCACGCGTACTACAAGCAGAAGGTCGTGGGTTAACCATAATTTTCTGTCGCACAAAACGCGTTGCTAGTTCACTAAGTGAAGATTTAGCAAGTCGTGGCTTTGCCGTTGGCGCAGTACATGGCGACTTAGGTCAAGGTGCTCGCGAACAAGCACTTCGCGCTTTCCGCTCAGGAAAAATCGACATTCTGGTTGCAACTGATGTTGCTGCTCGTGGAATTGACGTCGCCGATGTTACCCACGTGATTAATTACGAATGCCCAGACGATGAAAAAACTTATACCCACCGAGTAGGTCGAACTGGTCGCGCCGGCGCTGCAGGTGTGGCAATCACTTTTGTTGACTGGCAAGATTTAAATCGCTGGCAAATGATTAATCGCGCTCTTGGTTTACCATTCAATGACCCAATTGAAACTTATTCATCAAGTGAACATGTTTATACCGGTTTAAATATTCCAAAAACAATCTCTGGCAAATTACCCGGCAGCAAACAAGAACGAGCTGGCCTAGATGCAGAGAAATTAGAAGATCTTGGTGAAACTGGTGCGCGTAAAGGTAAGAAACAACCCGCAAAAAGTGGCGCAGTTAAAACTGAAAACAAAAAACCTGAAGTTAAAAAAGAGCAAAAACCTCGAGTGCAACGTGAACGTAAAAGGACTCGCAGAACTACTAACGACTAGCCGCTGTTGCTGCTTGTTGCCAGGTTTCAACTAACCGATCAAACATAAGTTGGCCAATTTCGGTTGGCGTTTTTCCAGCTAAATCTTCGGGCAGAATTGGCCGACCGATCTTCATGTGTATTTTCGGGCGATGAATAAATTTAGTTAACGCAAGCACGATACTTTTAGTCACTGAACCCGATCCGAGTTTGCGACTGTCATGGTGAGCAATTGGCACAATTGGCATTAGTCGAGACTTAGCAAGTGCAACGGCACCTGGTCGCCAAGGCCTAGGCGATGCATCACTATTTACCTTCACATCACCCTCGGGATAAATCAGCACACATTGTCCGTTATCCAATGCTCGAATTGCATCACGATAGGCGCTTCGCCCGTCATGCTGATCAGTTGGAATGATGCCGCTACCTTGCGCAATTCTGCGCGAAAATCCATAGTTCCAAATATCCGATGTTCCGATTGGCCGCAAATGCCTAATGTGTCGACACACATCTTTACATTGCTGATCGACGGTATATCCAAGTTTGTGCAATGAACCAACTGTGACGACGACATCAACAATTGTGGTGTGATTAATAATCAACATTGCTGGACCAGTTTTGCCAAGCGCAGCTAAATTTTCTGCGCCGGAAATAACGGTGCGAGTTAGCCGGCTATTTAGAATCGCTAAAAACGATCCAGGTTTTCCGCGAAACATTATTCACCTGCCACAAAAGTTTTGCTGCGAGTTAGACCAGCAGCTCGACCTTTGTTTGCAATTACTTGCGCCATTTTGCGTGAAGCTTCGTCAATCATTTCATCGCCCAACATCACTGCTCCGCGATTTCCACCTTCGACTGAAGTGTGGAATTCATACGCTTCCAGAATTAATTCTGCTCGGTCGTAATCTGTTTGCCGTGGTGAAAATATTTGGTTAACTAAATCAATTTGCTCAGGATGCAAAACCCATTTGCCGTCATAACCAAGTGCGGCACTTCGCTTACTAGTTAATTCCAAGCCAGCTAAATCTTTAATCGCAAAGTATGGTCCATCGATTACTTGGCGGCCATATGCACGTGCTGCAACAAGTAACTTCATCAACACATAGTGATAAGCATCGCCCTCGCGGTAACCGTCTGGTTGCTGACCAACTTCAAGAGTTCGCATATTCAAACTTGCAAGTAAATCCCCTGGACCCAAAATAATTGTTTCAATTCGTTCGCTGCTGGCTGCTATTTCTTCGACATTAATTAAGCCTTGGGCGTCTTCGATTTGAACTTCGATTCCGGTTGACCCAATTTCTTTACCAATAGCTTTTTCAAGTTTTGATAATTTCTTAGCTAGCCACTTAACATCTTTGGCACTTTTAACTTTTGGCAACATTATGCAATCTAAATTTTTGCCGGCCTGAGTCATAACTTCAACTAGATCTTTTTTAGCCCAGTTGGTCTCTAAATCGTTAATGCGTACTGTGACAACGCGAGTGCCAAATCCACCTTTTTGTAACTGCGCAATGACATTTGCTCTAGCTTCTTCTTTGGCATTTTGAGACACTGAATCTTCGAGGTCTAAAAATATTGCATCAGCCGGAAGAGTTCTAGCCTTATCAATCATCCGTAAATTACTGCCAGGCACTGCCAGTGTTGTGCGACGAGTGCGCATCATTGAGTTTTCAATTGGCTTGGCCATGCCATAAAGCCTATTTGAATTAGTTAAACAGCCCTTAAGCCAATATTTTCAAGGCCTTAAATTTTTGGTGGCCAAGAAAAGGCTTATTTCTGCGGTAACTTTGGATAGTGACTACAACACAAACTCGCATTTATCTGGCTCGGTTAGCCGGTATTGCCGTATTTGATCCAGCAGGTGATCAAGTTGGCAAAATTCGTGATGTCGTAGTTACTGCACGGGCAACAGGTCGCGCACCAACAGTCTTAGGTTTTGTCGTTGAAGTTGCGCCACGTCGACGTATTTTCGTGCCAATGTCGCGAATCAATTCAATTGATGCAAATGCGGTAGTCACAAGTGGCGTCGTGAACTTACGTCGTTTCGAACGTCGGGCTGGTGAAAAGTTAGTTATTGCCGAACTTTTGGATCGAAAAGTTACTGTAACTGGCACGGACAAAAAGGCAACTGTCCAAGACATTGCCATGACACAGGAACGCACCCGCGATTGGGTTGTCTCTCGCCTATTTATTCGACACCCAGGTACTGGATTTGCCCGACGCGGCGAGACGGAAAACTTGGACTGGAATGAAGTTTCTGGTCTATTTCTTGAATCAGCCGAGCAAGGTGTTGATTCTTTACTAGCCTCGATCGAAACTATGCGGGCAGCTGACTTAGCTAACTTATTGCATGAGTTGCCAGTAAAGCGTCGTCTTGAGCTAGTAAGTGGTTTAGACCTGGAAAAACTTGCTGACGTTTTTGAAGAATTATCCGAAGATGATCGCGTAGAGATCGTATCGGCAATGGGTCTTGATCGAGCCCGCGAAGTTGTTGAAGAAATGGATCCGGACGACGCAGCGGATTTACTTAGTGAACTTCCACCAGAGCAGGCTGAAGAAGTACTTGATGCTATGGATCAAGAAGAAGCTGAAGATCTTCGTCGCCTACTTTCTTATGATGATTTCTCCGCAGGTGGCATGATGACCACTGAACCAGTTATCCTTGGACCTGATTCAACAATCGCCGAAGCATTAGCTCGGGTGCGAGTCCCAGAACTTTCCCCAGCGTTAGCCTCACAGGTTTATGTAGTTAGACCGCCACTTGAAACTCCTACTGGAAAATATTTGGGTGTGGCGCATGTTCAGCGTTTGTTGCGTGAACAACCGTCAAATTTAGTATCAAGTGCACTTGATACTGCACTTGAACCTATTGGTCCAGGCGCTCCGCTTGGTCAAGTTGCCCGCTACTTTGCAACATACAACTTGGTAGCGCTTCCAGTGATTGATGAAAATGATCACTTGATCGGGGCGGTGACGATTGATGACGTTATCGACCACATGTTGCCAGAAGACTGGCGCGATAAAGAGTTAGACGAGGAGGGCTGATCATGGCACGCAAAGAACAAAGAAGTCCACGATTAGATCAGCCATTAGTACGTAGTCGCTCAATTCGACCAACTGTTGATTCTGAGGCTGCTGGCCGAGTCAGCGAACGTGTTGCACGTTTTCTAGGTTCATGGCGATTTCTAGGTTGGATGACCTTAACCATCATTGCTTGGTTGGTTTGGAATCAATTCGCTCCCGAAGACTTACGAGTAGATCCTTTCCCATTCCTATTTTTAACTTTGGCTTTGTCGCTTCAGGCTTCATATGCTGCCCCGCTAATTTTGCTTGCCCAAAATCGTCAAGCAGACCGTGATCGCGTGCAGTACCAAGAAGATCGTGAACAAACTCAACGGCTAATTGCAGATTCTGACTACTTAACTCGCGAGATTGCTGCATTGCGCCTTGCTTTAGGTGAAGTTGCTACCCGTGATTACTTAAGAAGCGAAATTCGTTCACTTCTGGAAGAATTCAATGAGTTACTTAAAAATGACCAAGCAAATTCTGAAGATAAAACTGAAAAATAGTTTTAGTTTTTCAATACAACTGGAGTATTTGTGAGCGTAACCCGCGAAGCAGTTGACGCTGCACTCGCCACTGTAATTGACCCTGAAATTCGCCGACCAATAACCGAAATCGACATGGTTAAGGGTGTGCAGATAGACGGTGGAACTGTAACTGTTGGCGTTTATCTGACAATTTCTGCCTGCCCAATGCAGGACAAAATTGTCAGCAGCGTGAAAGAAGCAGTAGCGAAAGTTCGTGACGTAACTTCGGTTGAAGTTGAACTTGATGTGATGAGCCCAGAGCAGCGCACTGCTCTTCGCGAAAAACTTCAGGGTCCAACTAAAGAAATTAGATTCAACCAGCCTGGCAACACTACGCGGATTTATGCAATTGCCTCAGGTAAAGGTGGTGTCGGTAAATCTTCAGTAACAACAAACTTGGCAGCTGCGATGGCTGCGCAAGGTTTAACTGTTGGAATTCTTGATGCAGACATTTATGGCCACTCAATTCCAGACATGTTGGGCATAACTGCAGCTCCGCACAAAGTTGAAAACATGATCATGCCCCCGCAAGGTCATGGCATTCGAGTTATGTCGATGTTGCCACTAAAACCGCAAGGTCGACACGAACCTGTTGCAATGCGCGGGCCAATGTTGCATCGCTACCTTGAATCATTCTTAGCGGAAGTTTGGTGGGGTGATTTAGATGTTCTCCTACTCGATTTACCACCTGGAACTGGTGACATCGCAATCAGTACAGCGCACTTACTGCCGCAAAGTGAATTAATTATTGTCACCACACCACAATCAGCTGCAGCCGATGTTGCTATTCGTGCGGGCATGCTTGCCCCGCAACTAAATCAACGGGTTGCTGGTGTGATTGAAAATATGTCTGCATTTGCTTGCCCACATTGCGGTGAACCAATTGACATGTTCGGTGTCGGTGGCGGTCAGATGGTGGCTGAAGTTCTAACTAAAAATGTTGG
>CAYVZD010000032.1:0-4874 GCA_964456135.1 uncultured Bifidobacterium sp. | reverse complement strand
ACGATGCTGATTTCTTTACCATCATCAAGTTTGAGTTTTACGGTGTCACCAGGAATTTTCGCCCGAATACGCACAATTAATTCAGCTGCGTCACCAATGTTTTTACCATCAATTGAAACGATTACATCCCCAGCTCTTAGTTCTGTACTCGAAGCTGGTCCATCTTCAACGATTGATGAAACTAATGCGCCACGACCTGTGTAAGTAGTGTCTAATTGCACACCAATTACTGGATAACTTGAGGAGCCTGAGTTAATTAATTCTTCGGCAACTCGCTTGGCTTGATTAATAGGAATTGAAAAACCAAGTCCAATACTGCCGCTACTTCCGCCAAAGTTACTTCCCAAAGTTGCAATCGCTGAATTAATACCGATTACTTGACCTGCAGCATTTACCAATGGGCCGCCTGAATTTCCTGGATTAATTGCCGCATCTGTCTGGATTGCGTTAATAAAAGAGGTATCGCCTTCGCCGCCAGCAGTAACCGGACGATTAAGCGCCGAAACTATTCCACTTGTTACGGTGCCACTTAGTCCAAGCGGTGAACCAATTGCGATGGTGGTATCGCCAACGACAACATCATCTGAATTTCCAAGAACTGCCACCGGAAGGTTTCCGCGAGCGACGCGAAGAACCGCTAAGTCATAAGAGGCATTCGTGCCCACAATGGTGGCGGTTACTTCAGTTTGATCTTGAAATGAAATAAGGATTTCCGCATCTGGCCCAGCGCCAGTTGCTACATGGTTGTTAGTCAAAATGTAGGACTCTGATGCATTACTTTGAATTACAAATCCTGAGCCTGTTCCCGATGCTGAATCAGAACTTACTGAAATAGAGACCACAACTGGAAGAACTGCATTTGCGATTCCAGCAATTGAATCATCTGGCCGCGGCGAAGTGTCTCCTGATTCAACGGGTAACGAGATTGGGTCATTAGGTTGAAAATTAATCAGACTCGCGCCAATAAATCCTGCAGTGCCAGCAAGTAGCCCACTTATCACTCCAGCTAAAACAGCAGTTTTAATTAGTGATGGACTGCGCTCGCTTTTTGTACTGGCTGGTCGTGTATTTTCCAAACTTGAGTAAATCCAAGTAGGTGGGCCCGCGGGTACAACGGTTGGTTGTTCGTTACCTTGCTGGTCGGTCATGCACTCACCTTTGATTTACTACCTACAATTCTTACTTAAATTCTTGCGCGAAATTACCAGCCCGCAAATTAGCCCACCAATCTGCACAATATTTGAACCTAGGCTCTACGCTTAAACACATGGCACCTACTGATCCTCGTATTTTGGCAATCCATCGAGCATCCTGCGACTACGCAGAAAGTTGGAGCGGCGAAGATGGTATTCGCGCGCATGCCAGAGCTAAAGCAGCGGAAATTGGATGTGTTGCAGTTAGTCCAGGTGCCGGTGCAGTACTGAGAACATTTGCAGCTGCAATTGATGCAAAAAATGTGGTTGAGATTGGAACTGGTGCTGGGGTATCAGCACTTTGGTTACTTGAAGGCATGAATCCTGACGGTGTTCTTACTAGTGTCGATAATGAAGCCGAACATCAATTAATCGCCAAGGATGCACTTACTCAAGCAGGAATATCGCCAAATCGAGTTCGGTTAATCCACGGTAACTCACAAGAAGTTTTGGACCGATTGACTGAATCGGCTTACGACATTGTGCTTATTTCTGGCCGTCCGCTTGAACTAAACGCACACGTTGACCGAGCGATGCACTTATTAAGACCCGGTGGTTTGTTAATAATTGATCGCGCTCTTTGGAATGACAAACTTGCAGATTCCAACCAGCAAGATGCCGAAACTTCTGCAGTCCGCGGAATGGTTGAATCACTTGCAACTAACGAAGATCTAATTGGCGCTTTGCTACCTGTCGGTGGCGGGTTGCTCGTTTCAGTCAAAAAATAGCAAAATAAAAAGCGGGTAATTGCCCGCTTTTTTATTAAAGAAAAATTACTTCTTTGGCATTGCAGCAACAGTGTCTTTTAGCACTGCGCCAAGGTCTTTTACTTCTTGAGCATTAAGTTCAACTACTAGTCGGCCGCCGCCTTCTAGTGGAATTCGCAATACGTATCCGCGACCTTCTTTTGGACACTCCATTGGTCCATCTCCGGTACGTGGTTTCATTGCAGCCATTTAAGTCCTCTTTCGACTTGATTTTGATATACCTATTATCCCTTAACTGAATAAAAGTACGAAATTCAATGCGTTAAAGCCTGAATTTATTGGGGATGCAATTGTGAATTATTGAATTGACTTATTGTGCAAAGTCTGAAACATATTTTGCAAATTTATCTAAAGACTTTTGCACCCCAAGTACAAATAATGGCCGAACTAACTTAAAGCCAAAGCGACCAACAAAACCAAAAGGAATATTCAAATACTCAATCCAGATAAATTTGCTGATGTTTTTGCCCACGCGCTCTACTTGAAAACTGCCGGTTCCTTTGACGATTTTGCCGGTATGTAAAACATCGCAGCGATAGGGCGGTTTCCAGCGCGTAATGATCATGGTGTCTAGAAATCCAATTGGGCCTATTCCGGTAAAGGCTGAAATTTCCCCATCAACTCCAGCACCAGTACCACTAACTTTGGTACCGAGCATCCATTCACTTTGGCTCGGCCAGTCAGTAACTCGATTCCAAACAAGTTCAACTGGTGCATGAACGATAACTTCTAATCGGATGTACTCCACTACAGCACCCCGTATGGCGCAGGATTTTCCTCGACCGTGCCCTGCAAAAGTCCCCACTCATTAACTAAGTTTTTACGTTTGGCTTCAGCATTTACCAAGATACGAACTACCTCATCTAGGTCATCTGTAATGTGCAGTGAATCTACATCTTCTTTAGCGATTTTGCCATCGCGCAACATCGTATTTCTAAGCCAGTCAACAAGCGGAGTCCAAAATTCGCTGCCAACCAAGATCACTGGAAACGAAGTAACTTTTTTAGTTTGAACTAGAGTCAGAGCTTCAAACAGTTCATCCAAAGTACCGTAGCCACCAGGGAAAACTACAAAACCCTGTGAGTATTTTATAAACATTGTTTTTCGTGCAAAAAAGTATCTGAAATCGATTGCAAGTTCAACGTAATCATTCATTCGTTGTTCAAAAGGTAATTCAATTCCAAGGCCAACTGACAATCCAGGACCTTCAACGCATCCTTTATTTGCAGCCTCCATGATGCCTGGTCCACCACCAGTAATAACTGCATAATTTTTTTCTGAAAGTTTTTTACCAAGTTCGTAGGCAGCTTTATATTCAGGACTATCTACCGGCGTACGAGCACTTCCGAAAATACTAAATGCAGGTCCAACTTCAGCAAGTGCACCAAATCCGTTCACGAATTCAGACTGAATGCGCATGACGCGCCAAGGATCTTCGTGAACCCAGTTAGTGTCTCCGCGACTATCAAGCAGTCGTTGATCACTGGTTCCAGCTTTTTTCGCGTGACCCCGCAAGGTAACAGGTCCAGATTTTTGCACTTTATCTTCAGCCACGTAACCAACCAATCACTAATTCTTCACACGATACAAGTTGAGCAAGTGGCACATGTTCGTGTCTTGCATGTGCCACCGAAGGATTACCGGGACCCATGTTGACTGCAGGTACACCCATCGCTGAAAAACGAGCAACATCTGTCCAGCCAAATTTTGGCGCCACTTGGCCATCAACTTTGGCTAACAAACTTTGTAATTCTGGTCGATCGAGTCCCGGCAATGCTCCCGCAGCATTATCCAGAATCGTTACTTCATAATCTGAAAAATATTGTTTTACAAACTCTTCTGCCTGGGCGGCTGATTTAGTTGGCGCATATCGATAATTAACTTCGAGTAGCGCTTCGTCTGGAATCACGTTGCCCGCAATACCGCCTTTGATCCCAACTGCATTTAAACCTTCGCGATATTCAAGCCCATCCACATCAACACTTAAAGATTCGTATTGAGAAAGTAGAGTCAGCGCATCTGCCAAACCATGGATTGCATTTTTGCCCATCCAAGCCCGGGCACTATGCGCGCGAACTCCAGAAGTTCGGATTTGGGCTCGAAGCGTTCCTTGGCATCCAGCTTCAATTTTTGCGTTAGATGGTTCTAGCAAAATTGCGATATCTGCAGCAAGCCATTCAGGTTTCTGGGCAGCAATTTTTGTTAAACCATTTCGAGCACTATCTACTTCTTCGCATTCGTAAAAAATGTAGGTGACATCAAACACTGGCGCTTCTAATGTGACAGCAGCACGCAAAGCAACCGCAACGCCACCTTTCATATCGCAGCTACCTAACCCAAAAAGTACATCTTCAGTAAGTGTGCTGCCTTCGACAGGTAATTGTTGCCCAGCTTTTATTAAAACGGCCTTGTCATTTTCAGCTACTGGCACAGTATCTAAGTGGCCCGCAATAATTACTCGACTCGATCTACCTAAATTTGTACGTGCAACGACATTGTTATTGAGTCGTTCTACCGTTAGCCAGTCACATGCGCGAAGTGCAGCTTCTACTAAATCAGCAATTTGTGCTTCATTTCCGGAAACGCTTGGGATATCTACTAACTGCGAAGTTAACGTGACTACATCGGCGTGCGGATTAAGCAGTTTTTGGGTCACACGACTACGGTAGTGCTGATGGACTTTTAATGTAAAACGGCATACTCGGTAGTGTTTATTTTTAAGGTTTATTTTTAGGACAAAACTGAAAGTGGGCAAGATGACCAATTCGTCGGCATCCGCAATTGGCCTAGCCACATATAGTGGTGAGACTTTACTTGATGTTTGGTACCCAAAACCGATTTTGTCCACCACTCCGGCCGAAGTATCTGGGTTAGCTAGCGCTGTGGATTCAGATGAATTACGCCAAGTACGTAC
>CAYVZD010000031.1:9303-11588 GCA_964456135.1 uncultured Bifidobacterium sp. | reverse complement strand
TAGATGTGCGTCCGGTTTACAAAACTGTTGACACTTGCGCTGCTGAGTTTGCCGCGAAAACTCCTTATCACTATTCGTCTTATGACTTAGAAACTGAAGTTAGTTCGCGAACAAATCCAGCGGTAATTATTTTGGGCTCTGGGCCAAATCGAATTGGCCAAGGTATTGAGTTCGATTATTCATGTGTTCATGCATCATTAACCCTGC
This sequence comes from uncultured Bifidobacterium sp., assembly GCA_964456135.1. Classification (GTDB taxonomy): domain Bacteria; phylum Actinomycetota; class Actinomycetes; order S36-B12; family UBA5976; genus UBA5976. Next base: position 11,381 of record CAYVZD010000031.1, on the reverse strand, counting down.
GTGAAAAGGGTTATGACACCATCATGATCAACTGCAATCCCGAAACAGTTTCGACTGACTATGACACCTCAAGTCGGTTGTACTTCGAACCATTGACTTTAGAAGATGTACTAGAAGTAATTCATGCCGAAAGCCAAGCGGGGCCAATTCTTGGTGTGATTACCCAACTTGGTGGGCAAACTCCACTTGGGTTAGCTCAAGGATTAAAAGACGCTGGCGTAACGATTTTGGGAACTACACCTGAAGCAATTCACTTAGCCGAAGAGCGCGGTGCATTCGGGGAAGTGTTAGCCCAAGCAAACTTGCCAGCGCCGGCACATGGCATGGCTACTTCATTTGAAGATGCTAAAGCGATCGCGAATCGAGTTGGATATCCAGTTTTGGTTAGACCTTCTTATGTGCTGGGCGGACGCGGCATGGAAATTGTTTATGACGAAACTATGTTGGCCGACTATTTAACTCGGGCTGCCCAAATAAATCCTGAACATCCAGTACTTGTTGACCGATTCCTTGACGATGCAATTGAGATAGACGTTGATGCGCTTTATGACGGCCAAGACTTGTACTTAGGTGGCGTAATGGAGCACATCGAAGAAGCCGGCATTCACTCTGGTGATTCAGCCTGCGCACTTCCGCCGTACACCCTGAATCAATCTCAAATTGAAGAAATCAGAACTGCCACGCTGGCAATTGCCAAAGGTACTGGCGTGCGTGGTTTATTAAATGTGCAGTATGCCTGGGCCCATGACGGACTCTACGTGCTTGAAGCAAATCCGCGCGCTTCACGTACTGTGCCATTCGTTTCTAAAGCAACAGGTGTGCCACTTGCTAAAGCTGCTGCCCGTGTGGCGGTTGGCGATTCAATTTCCAAACTTCGCCAAGAAGGATTTTTGCGTGCCACAGGCGATGGCGGAAACATTCCAGCCGGTGCTGCGATTGCGGTTAAAGAAGTTGTTTTGCCATTCGCTAGATTCCATGGCGTAGATACTTTGCTTGGCCCAGAAATGAAATCCACTGGTGAAGTAATGGGTATCGATAAAGATTTTGGAACAGCATTTGCTAAGGCTCAACTCGGCGCAAATACTGCTGGATTCCCAACATCCGGAACTGCATTTATTTCCGTTGCTGATCGCGATAAACACAAGATAGTTGATTCAGCAAAAGCCTTAGTTGAATTAGGGTTCAAAATATTTGCTACCACCGGAACACAAAAGTTCTTAACTGAAAATGCAATTCCAGCACAATTGATTCGCAAACAGCACGAGGGTAGTAGCGATGGCATCAAAACCATTGTCGAGGCAATCATGGCTGGCGACATTGATTTAGTCGTTAATACGCCGTACGGCACTGGCGCTCGGCGAGATGGTTATGAAATCCGACTAGCTACTGTTTTAACCGGAATTTCATCAATCACCACGGCGCAAGGCTTTAATGCAGCAATCGAAGGTATTAAAGCAGTGCGCGCAGCCAAAATGCAGGTCAAACCGATTCAAGAACATACGGCTGAATTAGAACAACTACTCGGAATCCCTGCAAAGTAGAAATCAAATGAGTAATCCAAAACAAGTTAAAGCAGAAATTCTGGATATTTTTCCTGTTGGAAGTTACTTTCATTTGAAGTTAGCCACACCAGAAATAACTTCCAAAGTAGAACCTGGTCATTTCGCTGCTATTGCAGTTGGTGGACCAAATAGTGCAATGCTGTTACGTCGAGCATTTTCGATTCATCGAGCAACCCCTGGTCAATCTATTGAAATTATTTTTGCCAAACATGGAGCCGGAACCCAGTGGTTGGCGCAGCAAAAAGTTGGTGACACCGTTGATGTAGTAGCTCCGTTGGGTCAACCATTTGCTTTACCGAAACAACCAGTCGGATGCGTATTAGTTGCCGGTGGTTATGGCGCAGCCCCAATGATGATGCTGGCTAGTGAACTTAAAGCACGTGGTTGCAAAGTTGAAGTTATTCTCGGAGCTGCCACCGAAAGTAAATTATTTGGCGTTTTAGAATCCAAAACCATTGCCGACACGGTAACTGTCACCACAGACGATGGTTCATCAGGTGTTCGTGGACGAGTAAC
>CAYVZD010000031.1:0-9203 GCA_964456135.1 uncultured Bifidobacterium sp. | reverse complement strand
GTTGACTTAAGTACTTCACTTGGCAGCTTGCAATTAGTAGCGCCAACAGCGACTGCATCTGGTTGCGCCGCAGCCGGTAAAGAACTTTCACAATTTGGCGACTTAACCAAACTCGGCGCCGTAGTTACTAAAAGCATTATGCGTGATGCCAGATCTGGTCGACCTACTCCGCGTATGGCTGAAACACCAAGTGGAATGCTCAACTCAATAGGTTTACAAGGTCCGGGCATTGAAAGTTTTATTGAAAAAGATCTTGCTTGGCTACGCGAGAACAATGTCACCACCATAGTTTCAATCGCTGGTAACAACGTTGAAGAATTTGGATATTTGGCGAGCAGATTAGTAAGCGAACCAGGTATTGCTGCCCTTGAAGTAAATATTTCTTGTCCAAATGTTGAAAGTCGCGGACAAGTATTTGCCTGCAATCCAGTGAGCGCTAGTTCCGTTATTGAGACAGTCAGAAGTGTTTGGGATAGTCCAGCACCTATTCTGGCCAAACTATCACCTGATGTAACAGACATAGTTGAAATAGCTAGCAGCGTTATTGATGCTGGGGTAGATGGTGTTTCGATGATTAACACATTGCTTGGCATGGTGATTGATCTCGACCAAATGAAACCAATGCTCGGTGGAAAAACTGGTGGGCTATCTGGTCCAGCGATTAGACCGGTTGCGGTGCGAGCTATTTATCAAGTGCATGCAGCATTTCCGCAGTTACCGATTTTAGGAATGGGTGGTGTTCGCACTGGACACGATGCGCTTGAATTTATAGCTGCTGGAGCTAGTGCAGTAAGTGTGGGAACTGTTGTATTTGGCGATCCAAGCGCACCTTGGCGCATTGCTGATGAACTTGCACATGAACTTGAAGTTCGTGGTTTTGAAAAATTAACTGACGCGATAGGAGCTGCACACAAAAATGGCTAAAGCTCCAATTGCCGTGGCCCTTGATGCGCCAAATTTATTAGTTACGCAAGAATGGGCCAAAGCCGTTGGTCCTTATGTGCAAGTAGTAAAAGTTGGCTTGGAAGTTTTCTTACGTGACGGGCATGCCAGTGTGCAAGCAGCACGCGACGCATCAGGATGCGAAATTTTTCTTGATCTAAAACTGCACGACATTCCAGCTACTGTTGGCGGTGCGGCTGAAAGTGTGTCGATCCTTAATCCAAAGTATTTAACAGTTCACGCCTCAGGCGGAGCAGACATGATTAAAGCTGCAGTTGATGCAGTGCCAAATACTTACATAACCGCTGTGACGGTGCTTACCTCACTTGATCAAGCACAATTAACCAATTTAGGTTGGGCTGGCACAGCGCAAGACATCGTAAAGCGCTTAGCCGTTATGTCAGTTAGTGCTGGCGCTCGGGCAATAGTTTGTTCACCACAAGAGGTTGCCAGCGTGCGTGCTGAAGTCGGCAATGCTGCAGTGTTAATCACACCTGGCGTTCGCCCTGCTGGAAGTGATGCTGGCGATCAAAAGCGAATCGCAACTCCACAACAAGCACTGGCTGATGGAGCAGACTTACTTGTTATCGGTCGTCCGATCACGGCAAGTAGCGATGTAGCCAGCGCCGCAGCACAAATAGCCGCCAGCATCCTCGAGTAACATAAGCCCAAGTATGACTGCACATTTAGTTGTTTTAGCTGGCCCAAGTGGTGTGGGTAAATCATCTGTTATTTCTCAAGCATTAACTCAAGCACCAGAAACTTGGTTATCGGTTTCGGCAACTACTCGGGCACCTCGTCCTGGAGAAGTTGATGGAGTTAATTATTTTTTTGTTAGTGACGAGCAGTTCGATGAAATGATTGCCACCGAGCAATTGCTTGAGTGGGCAAATTTTGCCGGTCACAGGTACGGAACTCCACGTAAACCTGTCGACGAAAAATTAGCTCAAGGTATTCCAGTGCTTTTAGAAATTGAACTGCAAGGTGCAATGCAAATTCGTGATGCAATGCCACAAGCAGTTTTAGTTTTTCTCGAACCTCCAACCTGGGCAGACCTCGAAGCACGCTTAGCCGCACGGGGGACTGAGTCACAAACTCAGGTTCAGGCTCGCCTTGATGCTGCGCTTAAAGAGTTGGAATCTAAAGGGTTTTTTGATTACATCATCGTCAATGACGAGGTAAATCGCGCTGCCGCCGAATTGGTACAATATCTAAAGTAATTTTCTGATCGAAAATAATAAATTTTTAAAGGAGTTAGCACGTGGCTGCAGTAACACCAGAAGGCATCACCAATCCACCGATTGATGAACTATTAGCAGTTGCTGACTCAAAATATGCACTAGTTATTTACGCAGCAAAACGTGCTCGTCAGATCAACGCTTACTATTCACAACTAGGTGAAGGCCTTCTTGAATACGTAGGTCCACTTGTTGAATCAGGTGCACAAGAAAAAGCACTTTCAATCGCACTTCGCGAAATTAACGAAGGCAAACTAACTGTTGAAAAGGAAGTTGTTTCCTAAACAGTTTGGCTTTTAGCCAAGTAACTGCCAGGTAGGTGTAATTCACTTAAATGAATATCATCCTTGGCGTTGGCGGTGGAATTGCCGCTTATAAAGTTGCCAGCCTTTTACGTTTACTCAAAGAAGCCGGTCATGACGTTCATGTGGTGCCAACTCGGGCTGCGTTAAATTTTGTTGGCCAGGCGACTTGGGAATCACTTTCTGGCCACCCAGTAACAAGTGAAGTTTGGGATGATGTCGCTGAAGTTCCGCATGTACAACTTGGAAAAAACGCAGACTTAGTAATTGTTGCACCAGCTACTGCAGATTTAATTTCTCGAACTGCAACTGGTTCAGCAAATGACCTGCTCACCAACATTTTGTTAACTGCGCGTTGTCCGATTGTCTTTGCCCCTGCTATGCACACTGAAATGTGGGAGCACGCTGCTACGCAGGAAAATGTAAAAACGCTTCGGGCTCGAGGAATTACGGTCATCGATCCAGCAGTCGGACGCTTAACTGGCAGTGACTCGGGACCAGGTCGATTACCTGAAGTCGAACAAATTGCTCAAGTTGCGCTAGCAAAAGTTTCGCCAGCAAAACAAGATTTTGTTGGCAAAAAATTTGTGATTAGCGCAGGAGGTACTCGCGAATACCTTGATCCTGTTCGCTACATCGGTAATAGTTCAAGCGGTAAACAAGGTATTGCACTAGCCACTGCAGCAGCCGACCGCGGGGCGCAAGTCACACTGGTTTGTGCAAACGTAACGCTGCCAACTCCTTTGAATGTAGAAGTAATTAATGTGCAGACAGCAGGAGAGTTAGCCAAGGCTGTCAAAGAAAATGCCGTAAACGCCGATGTCGTGATCATGGCAGCAGCTGTTTCTGATTTCACCCCAGCCCAAGTGAGCGATACCAAAATTAAAAAAACTGATTCAAATAGTGGTTTGACTATTGAGTTAGTTCAAACTGAAGACATTTTGAAAAGTTTGGTGGCTAGCAAAGCTAAAGGTCAATACATAGTCGGCTTTGCCGCCGAAACTGGTGATGACAAAGCATCAGCACTCGATTATGGCTTTGCCAAATTAGCTAGCAAAGGCTGTGATGCATTGGTAGTTAACGAAGTGGGTCAGGGCAAGGGCTTTGGTACTGACGACAATGAAGTTGTGATTTTGACCAATTCGCCTAAAGCAAGTGTGCAAATTGAGCGCAGTGCTAAGTATGAGATTGCTCAGCAGGTGCTTAACGTAATCGCTAAGGCCATCGGCTAAACTAATCAAGCAAATTTCCTATAGAAGCCTCTGTAGCACTATCAGTAAAGGTGTCATGCATGACCGGTCGTCTATTCACTTCTGAATCTGTAACCGAAGGCCATCCAGACAAAATGGCAGATCAGATTTCAGATGCCATTCTTGATGACTTATTAGCCCAAGATCCTAAAAGTCGCGTAGCTGTTGAAACTATGTTGACCACAGGTCAAATACATGTTGCTGGCGAAGTAACCACGAATGGCTTTGCAGATGTGATGGCTTTAGTTCGCCAAGTTGTAAATGAAATTGGTTATGACACTTCTGAAAAAGGTTTTGATGGCAATAGCTGCGGAATTTCGGTTTCGATTGGTTCACAGTCACCAGATATTGCTCAAGGTGTGGACGATGCAGTTGAAGAACGCGTTTCAGGTTCAGCCGATCCACTAGATCGTCAAGGTGCTGGTGACCAAGGATTAATGTTTGGTTACGCAAGTGATGAGACTGAGGCTCTTATGCCACTGCCAATTACTTTGGCCCATCGCTTGGCTGAACAACTAAGCGCAGTTCGCAAGAGTGGCCAGATGGGTTACTTACGCCCTGATGGTAAAACTCAAGTAACAATTGAATACGACGGTGACAAAGCAGTTCGTTTGGACACAGTCGTAGTTTCATCACAGCACGCACCAGATATTGATTTAGATAAGCAATTAGCTCCAGAAGTTAAAAAGTTTGTAATCGATCCGATTGTGGCCAAGTTTGATATCGACACTAAAGATTTCAAAGTATTAGTAAACCCAACTGGCAAATTCGTAATCGGTGGACCAATGGGTGATGCTGGGCTAACTGGTCGAAAAATCATCGTAGACACTTACGGTGGTATGGCTCGGCACGGTGGTGGCGCTTTCTCTGGAAAAGATCCATCAAAAGTTGACCGCTCAGCTGCTTATGCAATGCGTTGGGTAGCCAAGAACGTTGTTGCTGCTGGTCTAGCAAAGCGGTGTGAAGTTCAAGTTGCTTATGCAATTGGTAAAGCACATCCAGTTGGTGTTTTTGTCGAGACTTTTGGAACAGCAACTGCGCCAGAAGAAAACATTCGCCAAGCAATTTTGAAGGTTTTTGATTTGCGCCCAGCTGCGATTATCCGCGATCTTGAACTACTGAACACATCAGTTGTTAAGTACCGTCCAACAGCGGCCTATGGCCACTTTGGTCGCCCAGGCTTTACTTGGGAACGTACTGATCGCGCTGCTGATCTACAAAACGCCGTCTAAGTAATCTTGGAGTTGTGAGTCAGGATCAGTTAAGTTTTTTGCCTAGCGGTGCAAAAGCCACCGCTAAGCCAAAAACTAAAGTTGCTAAAAAACCAAAAGCACCTGTTCCGATCGCAAAAACTAATCCAGTTGCCCAAGTTGCAATTGATAGTCCGCTGCCACATTTAGATCGACTTTTTGATTACGCAGTTCCTGAAAAACTCGACGAAATCGCAAAACCTGGTGTTCGCGTCCGAGTGCGCTTTGCCGGTCGTTTAACCGACGGATTTTTAATTTCTCGGAGCGAAACTAGCGAGCACGAGGGAGAGCTTGCTGCGCTGACCAATGTAGTTTCGCCTGAAGTCGTATTGCTTCCTGAAATTTTGCAGCTTGCCAAAGATGTGGCAGTTCGATTCGCTGGAGTACTTTCTGATGTTTTGCGCAGCGCAGTACCGAATAGACATGCTGGTGCTGAAGAAACTAAGTTTCCAAAGCGAGTAAAACTAGAAAAGCCTGCCGAGTTAACTTGGGCAAAGTACAGCGGTGGGGCAGCGTTAGTTACTCGAACAATTGAGAAAAAAGTTCCACGGGCAATTGTGACAACTGGTCAAGATGACCCAGCTCAATTAATTGCCCAGTATGCACTAAGTGTGGCAAGTCAAGACCAAGGAATTATTGTGGTCGTGCCCGATCGGGCCGCAATCGAACGTGTTTTGCTTTCACTAAACCAACTTGGCACACCAAAGTCTGCTGTAGCAGTACTAGCTGCAGACGATGGTTCAGCAACGCGATATCGAAATTGGCTTTCGGTTCTACGTGGCAGTAGCCAAATTGTCGTTGGCACTCGGTCGGCTGTTTTTGCACCAGTTACAAATTTGTCGGCAATTGTCGTTTGGGATGACTGGAATGAAACCCACACCAGTCCTCAAGCCCCGTATTGGAACAGTCGGGAAGTTGCAGTATTGCGCAGTAGTAATCAAAACTGTGCTCTAGTTTTAATTGGCGCGGCTATGTCAGTTCAAAGTTATGCCTTACAACCTTGGGTTAAACATATTGCGCGAACTCGAGAAGACATTCGTAAAAACTCACCTAAAGTTCGAAGTGCCCTCGATGAAACATATTTAAAGTCAGATCCTGCCGGCAGAACTGCTCGAATCCCTGCACTTGTGATGCAGGTAATTAAAGAAGCGATTAACGACGGCCCAGTTTTAGTAATGGTTGCCCGTACCGGTTATACACCCAGACTTTCTTGTGCGAATTGTCGCGAACTTGCAGTTTGTAGTCAGTGTGCTGGCCCGCTATTGCAAACAGATCGAACTAGTAGTCCAGTTTGTAATTTATGTGGCCACTTAGAAACCGATTGGCAATGTGCACGCTGCAGTAAAAGTACTTTGCGCGCCGTTGCAATCGGCAGCACTCGTACCGCCGAAGAATTTGGTCGCGCGTTTCCAGGTGTACCAGTTCGCAATTCATCAAGCGATCACATCTTGCGACAAATTTCTGCCCAACCATCGATCGTGGTCGCTACGCCAGGTGCTGCGCCGATTGCCCAAAATGGTTACAGCGCTTTAATTTTGCTAGATGGCACTGGAATGTTAAATCGTCAAGATTTAGATGCCGCTCTTGATACTTACGGTAAGTGGACCGAGTTCATGTCACTTGTGCGACCAACAGGTCAAGTAGTCGTAGTCGCCGAAAGTGAGCAACCCGCAGTGCAGGCACTTATCCGTCATGATCCAGCTGGGTTTGCTAAACATGAACTTGAATTGCGCACGCAAGTTTCGCTTCCACCAGCAGTTAAGTTAGCCGCACTAACTGGGACTCAAGCTGACATTGATGAATTAGTTGCACTTTGCGATCTTCCACCTGAAACGATGATTCGTGGTCCAGTGCCAACATCCGATGGGCAAATGCGATTGTTATTAAGTGTGCCTAAAAAACTTGGCTTAACTTTAACTACTGAATTAAAGCGGGCAACAGCAGTACGCAGCACCCGCAAATCTGGTGGAACAGTTAATGTTCGAATTGATCCAGATAAACTTTAACTATGGCAATCAAACCAATTAGGTTATTCGGCGATCCGATTTTAACGACGCGCGCCGAAGAAGTAACTGTGTTTGATAAAGAGTTACGCAATTTGGTCCGTGACTTAACCGAAACAATGCAAGCAGCTCCGGGTGCTGGCCTGGCTGCACCACAAATTGGTGTCTCACTTCGAGTATTTACTTATGACGTTGACGGGGTAGTAGGTCATTTAATAAACCCGCAATTAGATCTTTCAAAAGAGACTCAAGATGGACCTGAAGGTTGTCTTTCACTTCCGGAACTTACCTACGACTGCATTCGTGCACTTAGCGTGATTGCCAAAGGCATGAATATGTATGGCGAGCCAGTAACTATTGAAGGCTCAGATTTATTAGCTCGCGCTATTCAGCATGAAACTGACCACTTGGATGGCATTGTGTTTATTGATCGCTTGGACGATCAGATGCGCAAAGTTGCAATGAAAGAAATCCGCCAAACCGAATGGTTTGGTGCCACACCTACTATTAAAGTCAGTCCTCATCCAATGACGAACGGCCTGCTTTAACGTGCGTATTGCATTTGCGGGCACTCCCGATGCAGCCGTGCCGACATTGCAGGCACTAATTAATTCACCACACGAAATTGCTTTTGTCATCACTAGACCTGATGCGCCCAAAGGTCGCGGACAAGAATTAACGCCAAGTCCGGTCGCGAAATTAGCCGCGAGTAACGGGTTACCAATCGTTAAAACTTCTGATTTAAGTCAAGTGGCTAACCAAGTTGCAGATCTTGATGCCGTTGTTGTGGTCGCATTCGGTGGGTTAGTGCCAAAGAATTTATTAGATGTACCAAAGTTTGGCTGGATTAACGTGCACTTTTCTCTGCTGCCGCATTGGCGCGGTGCAGCACCTGTGCAACATGCAATTATGGCTGGCGATGACGTCACTGGAATTACCACGTTTCGAATCGAAGAAGCTTTAGATAGCGGACCTGTTCTTGCTTACATCACAACTTCAATTGGCAATAACGAAACTGCAGGTCAGTTACTTGATCGATTAAGTATTGAAGGTGCGCAACTAGCACTTGCTACTTTGCAAGGTCTAGCAAATAACTCGATTCACCCGCTTGCCCAACCGCTTGATGGAGTTAGTTATGCACCCAAAATAACCACGGCAGTTGCGCGAATTAATTGGCAAGAACCAGCGTTAGTAATTGCCCGCAAAATTCGGGCGATGACGCCAAGCCCAGGTGCCTGGACGATGAGTGGTCAAGACCGATTCAAACTAGCACCGGTGAAATTAGTTCCAGAAGTGACTCATTTAACAGCAGGTCAACTGGCATTTGTTGATGGGCAAGTTTATGTTGGCACTGGTTCGCATGCTGTTGAGTTAGATCAAATCCAACTTCCAGGTAAAACATTTACTGCGGCCAATAATTGGGCGCGCAATTTGAAATCAGATTTGGTTTTCGAGTGAGTTTTGCCGCCCGAAAAGTTGCTTTCGATGTTTTACAAGCCGTAGCAATCGAAGATGCTTACAGTAATTTAGTTTTACCTGCGGCGATTACCGCAGCAAAACTGGATAGTCGAGATGCAGGTTTTGCTACTGAGTTAACTTATGGCGCATTGCGTCGCCAGGGCAGCCTTGATGCGGTAATCAAAGCCTGTAGTGATCGCGATGATATTGATCCAAAAGTATTAACCGTACTTCGCATCGGTGCTTATCAACTTTTATTTATGCGCGTGCCTGATCACGCAGCAGTTTCAGAGACTGTTGATTTAGCTCGCAAAGTAACCAGTGTGGGTCCGACAAAATTTGTTAATGCAGTGATGCGCAAAATTGCCGCACATGACTGGCCAACTTGGTTAGCAAAATTAACTGACGGTCTACCTGAAATTGAAAAGTTAGCCATTGAATACTCATACCCAGTTTGGGTAATTCGTGTGCTTGCCGATAGTTACAAATGCGACAGCGAATCGATAAAACCAATTTTGGCCGCCGGCAACACACCAATTCCAGTGAGCTTGACCGCCCGACCTGGTCAATATTCAGTTGAAGATTTATTGCAACTTCCAAATGTGCAACCCGGTAGGTGGTCCCCATTAGCCGGAAAAATTATTAGATCTGAATCAGGCTCGACTAAACCTGGTGATTTAATTCCGGTTAAAGAAAATCGAGTTGGTGTGCAGGACGAAGGAAGTCAATTAGTTGCACTTGCCTTAGTTAATGCAAAAGT
>CAYVZD010000030.1:3254-11895 GCA_964456135.1 uncultured Bifidobacterium sp. | reverse complement strand
TCAGTCGGTTATTTACACCTCGAATTGGCTAATAATCCAAAAACATAAAATGTGATCCAGGTCACATTTGTATATTTGCTACTTAAGTGGTTCGCCGAACATGCCACGCGTTGGTGGGTCAACTATTTCAACAATTCGACGCAAGTCTTCGAGTGTTGCAAACTCAATAATTACTTTGCCTTTACTGCGCCCAAGTTGAACGGTCACACGAGTGTCTAAACGTTCTGACATTCGATCACCTAAATCTTTAAGTCCAGGTGCAGTGATTTTTGGTAACGGTCGCTTTGCAGTACCACTCTTGGCGGTCGCGCCTTCATCAAGCGAAACTATCTCTTCGACTGAACGTACCGACAATCCCTCGGCCACAATTCGGTTGGCCAACTTTTCGATAGCTGCTGCATCTTTAAGACCAAGTAATGCGCGAGCATGTCCAGCTGACAGAACTCCAGCTGCGACTCGACGCTGAACTGCTGGCGGCAAGTTGAGTAATCGAAGTGTGTTTGAAATCTGCGGCCTGGATCGACCCAACTTGGCAGCAAGCTCATCTTGGGTTCCACCAAAATCGCTAAGCAATTGTTGGTAAGCCGATGCTTCTTCGAGTGGAGTTAAATTCGAGCGGTGCAAGTTTTCCAGCAGCGCATCACGCAGCATTTGGTCATCGGCGGTTTGCCGAATCAATGCCGGGATGGTTTTAAGTCCAGCTTTCTTTGAAGCCCGCAGGCGTCGCTCGCCGGCTACTAATTCGTAACCGGTTTTTGACGGTCTGACCACGATCGGTTGAAGTAAGCCGATTTCTTTGATCGAGTGAACCAGCTCGGCTAGCGCCTCTTCATCAAAGACCCGACGTGGCTGCTTAGGGTTTGGCTCAATTGACCGAATATTAAGTTCGGCAAAAGTTAGGCCAGCTATCTCGGTTGGGGTTGGGGCTGCAGCCTTTGCCACAGGCGCTTTTGCCGGGGACTTAGTTGGAGCTGCTGTCCTGGCAGTTGCTTTCACGGGCGCTTTGGCCGGGGCCTTTTTTACTGGGGCTTTCTTTGCTGACTTCTTCGTTTCACGTGAAACATCTGGGATCAACGCACCTAGGCCTCGCCCGAGACTCTTTCGCTGTGCCATGAGTTACCTACCTTTTCGTTGCGCGCTGCGCAATTTCTTTTGCTGCTGCCAAATAAGCCACTGCCCCAGTTGATCCTGGGTCATAAGTCATAACTGACTCACCAAATGAAGGTGCTTCAGCCACGTAAACTGAGCGTGGAATTACGGTTTCCAATACCTTTTTGCCGAAATAGGCCCTAACTTCCTCTGAAACCTGGAGCGACAGGTTGGTGGTCTGGGCGTACATGGTCAGCAAAATAGTGCTTACCTCAAGGTCTGGGTTTAACCGCTCTTTAGCAAATTCGATAGTCCGCAAGAGCTGCTGAACACCCTCGAGGGCATAAAACTCACACTGGATCGGGATCAAAACCTCAGATACCGCAGCTAGGGCATTTATGGTTAATAGGCCAAGGCTCGGTGGGCAGTCCACAAATACATAGTCGATTTCATGTTCAGCCAAAAACTCATCCAAAGCAGTTTTGAGTAAAAATGGCCGCTCTTTCTCGCCAACTTCGGTGATCAGCTGGATGTCCACGCCAGCTAAATCCAATGAGGCTGGAAGCACCCAAAGCGATTCATATTTAGGGGCGGCAACCATCATGTCGGCAATACTGGCCCCATCGACTAAAACGTCGTAAGTCCCGGTGGCCCCTTCTTGGTGGTCCACGCCAAATGCGGTTGAGGCATTGCCCTGTGGGTCGAGGTCAATAACCAAAACATTCAAGCCGGCTAGTGCCATCGAAGCGGCCAGGTTTACCGCTGAAGTGGTTTTCCCAACCCCACCTTTTTGGTTGGCAACGGTAATAACTCGGGTTTGCTTGGGTTTAGGAAATGTCCCTTTTAGGCCACGACGGACATAGACAGCTGCTGCCGCTGCTGCGGCTAACGGGGTATCTTCGTCTTGAAATTCCATGCCTGCCCTAATTGCATACCCAGAATACGTGGGATTAAGTACTTAGATTAGGCGAATCTGCCGACAATCAAGTTGTCGGGTGCCACATATTTTGGTTTCACGTGAAACATTATTGGCTGCTTTTGCCAACAGAATCAGCCAAACTGGCTCGATTATTGGGCTTTTATTCGAACAACTGTAGTTAGTGGCTCAACTATCCCAGAGCCAACTTGCACAATTTCCGCTGTTTTTCCGGCTAATTGGACGCTGGCTTCGGCGATTTCAGTTGCAGCTGAACTACCTTTCATGGCCAAAATTTGTCCGGATGGCCTAACTAAGGGAGTCGTCCAGGTTAAGAATTTATGTAGCGGAGCCACAGCCCGTCCGGTTACTACATCGGCCTTTAGGTGGGTATGGTCCTGGGCTCTTCCCCGATAGACCTTAACCTGGTTAGCCAGACCTAGGTCGGAAATCGCTTCGGTTAAAAATTCACAGCGTCTTTGGAGTGGCTCAATTAGGCCAACTTTTAGGTCAGGTCGAACTATTGCCAAAACTAAACCAGGTAACCCAGCCCCACTACCTACATCCAAGACATCTGCATTTTCTGGGATTAGTTCTTCCACCACGGCACAGTTGGCAATATGACGATCCCAGATTCGCTCGAGTTCCCGGGGGCCCAAAATACCCCGATCGATGCCAGCCGTGGCTAACCAGTTATGAAACTTTTCAAGCTTGGCTACGGCTGCTGGGTAAGCCGAAAAAAGAGTTTCTGGTTTCACGTGAAACTATGGCTGAGAAGGGTGAACAACAATTCGGCGTTTTGGCTCTTCGCCTTCAGAGACGCTGACTGCCCCAGCCTCGTTGACTGCGTCGTGCACCACTTTGCGCTCAAATGCGCTCATTGGTTTTAACTCAACCGGCTCGCCAGTTTCAAGGGCCTTTTTAGCTGCATCCTGGCCAATTTTCATTAGGCGTTCTTTGGCAGCGGCTCGGTAACCAGAAATATCCAGCATTAGGCGAGAGCGTTCTCCGGTCTCGCGGGTTACGGCTAACCGAGTTAGCTCTTGGATAGCATCTAGGACCTTGCCTTTTTCACCGACTAATTCAGATAAGTCAGCGCCGACGATGCTGACAACTGCTCGATCGTTTTCGACGTCCATGTCGATGTCGCCGTCCATGTCGGCAATGTCCAGCAAACCCTCTAAGTAGTCAGCTGCGATATCGCCTTCTTTTTCTAGCTGTTTAATTCGATCACTCACGGGTACTTACCTTTCAATAAAGCTGTATTTATGCCTGGGTTTTAGTTACTTCTTTTTCTTCTTCTTTTTCTTAGGTTGGTTTCGAGCCTGTTTGGTTGGTTGTTCTGGCTGTTCTGGAGCCTGATCAACTTGGCCCTTATTCTTCTTGGCCGCCTTACGGGCTTTACGTTCCATCAATGCTTTGTAAGCGGGGGTGTCTGGCTGAGGGCTATTGCGGATCACATAGAACTGCTGGCCCATAGTCCATACGTTTGTGGTGAACCAGTAGAGCAATACACCGATCGGGAAGTTAATACCCGACACTGCAAAGATCACTGGAAATACATAAAGCAATATTTTTTGCTGCTGCACCATTGGGTTGCCGGGTGCGGTGTTCTTAACGATCAACTGTCGTTGCGAAATAAACGTGGTCGCCGTCATTAAGAAAATTAAAAGCACAGTTACCCAAAGAGTTGTGCTCGGTGAAGCTGTCTCACTTCGGCGCAGGAATGTGCCATAAATAGGTGCACCTAAAATTTCTGCGTTACGAGCAGACTCCATCAACTCGACAGTTAGTACACCTCGAGTTTTATTTTGCGCTAGACCATTCAGCACGGTGAACAACGCAAAGAAGATTGGTGCTTGCGCCAAAATTGGTAAACAGCTTGCAAGTGGGTTAGTACCAGTTTCTTTGTAAAGCTTCATCAACTCTTGCGATTGACGTTCGCGATCACCGGCGTACTTCTTTTGAATTTCTTTTACTTGCGGTTGAATGATTTGTAAATTGCGTTGGCTTTTAATTTGTTTTACAAAAAGTGGAATTAACAAAATACGAATCAAGATAACAAGTGCAACGATTGCTAGTCCCCAGGACCAACCGCTGTCTTTATCGAACGGAATACTTGTTAGTCCATGGAAAAAAACTAGAATCCAGCTCACTAAATTTTCGAGCCACACCAATGGATTCATTAAGCAACCTGCCTATTCAGTTTAGTTGAATCTTCAATTACTTTTTCTTCGACATAAGTCCACTTGCCTTGGGCTGGAACTAAGTCGATTCCGCCAGCTGACCAAGGGTGGCAACGCAATACGCGCCCGGTCGTTAACAGAATTCCTTTAACGGCGCCATGAGTCTGAAGTGCGCCAACTCCATAATGAGAACATGACGGGTAGTAACGACATACCGGTCCGCGCCACACGCTAATTGTTTTTTGGTAAATGCGAATTAAACCAACGAGGGACAGCACTAAAACTTTTCCAAAAGTTTGATCCCATAATTTTTTCACCAAGGTAAGAATTTGCATCAGGAACCAACCTTGGCTAAAGCTTGATCGAAATTATTTTGTAGCTCTTGGTGCGAGACGCCATCGATACCTGGAAGCGCACGAACAACCACGTCGCAACTAGTTGGGAATTTTGCGTAGTTGGCCATGGCAAGGTGGCGCAAGCGGCGCGTTACTTTATGGCGAACCACTGAATTTCCCACATTCTTTCCGACGGCAAATGCAAATCGAGTTCCATTAGTTAGGCCAGGGGCTATGTGAAAAACCAGAAATTTTGCTGGGTAACGTTTGCCCGCTTTTAACGTCCGCGAAATTTCTAGTGATTTCCTTAGCCGCACTTCTGACGGCAACATCGCTAAAACTTAAGCAGATAGGCGAGCGCGACCTTTGCCACGACGAGCAGAAAGGATTGCTCGGCCGGCACGGGTGCTCATCCGACTACGGAAACCATGGGTTTTGGCACGTCGGCGGTTATTTGGTTGAAAAGTACGTTTTGACATTTAAATCTCTCTCGCAGGAAGTTTGGGGCTACCGATTCGCCATCGGACATTCACAACTTCGATACCTTTTTAATACCGACTTTATGAATATTCGACGATTACCTATCGATACCTCGTGCCTGTTAAAGATACGCGAATATAAAGGGTTTGGTCAAATAAAAACCTAGGTTTTTAGGCCTTTTAGCCAAAGGATTTACCACTGAAAACAATGGGTTTTTGGGCTGGCTAATGAGTGTGTGGATAGCCACTTGTCAGCGACTATCCACAGGCAATAGATTGCATACTCCTACCTGTGGATATCGAGGCGGTGAAATGGAAAATATCGACTTAGCCCAAGTTTGGGAGAGCGCTCTTGATTCCCTTTCATCTGGAACCCTCACAGCCCAACAACGAGCTTTCGTTGCTTTAACTCGTCCTCTTGGTTTAGTTGGTGACACTGCCTTGATCGCTGCGCCAAATGAATTTACTAAAGATGTTTTAGAGTCTCGTCTTAGTCCGGTTGTCTGCGATGCGCTTTCACAAATACTTGGTCGCGATATTCGACTTGCTGTAACTGTTGACGAGACTGTCGCGCCTGACTTGGACGATGACGCAACGGATGAGCTCGCTGACTCAACATATGCAGAACCACTTTTATCAGATCCAAATCCTGCACTACCTCCAGAAGAAAGTCGTGGACCTGCTCCCGCACCTAAATCAGCAGAAGAAGGAAGTCGACTTAATCCGAAATATACTTTCGATACTTTCGTGCCAGGTGCATCAAACAGATTTGCGCATGCTGCAGCTCGAGCTGTAGCTGAACAACCAGCAAAGGCTTATAACCCGTTATTCGTCTATGGTGAATCGGGATTGGGTAAGACACATTTGCTGCACGCAATTGGCCATTACACGCGCACACTTTATGCTGGCTCAAAAATTCGCTATGTAAGTTCTGAAGAATTTACCAACGAATTTATTAATTCAATTCGTGATGATAAAGCTAAGGAATTCCAGCGTCGTTACCGCGATATTGACGTTTTGTTAGTTGACGATATTCAGTTCTTGTCCGGAAAAGTCCAGACGCAAGAAGAGTTTTTCCATACGTTTAACACTTTGCATAATGCAAATAAACAAATTGTGGTCACCTCGGATTTGCCACCAAAACAACTTCAGGGTTTCGAAGATCGAATGAGTTCACGCTTCGAGTGGGGTTTAATTACCGACATTCAGCCACCAGACTTAGAAACTCGTATTGCGATTTTGCGCAAGAAGAGTGCACAAGAAAGATTAAGTGCGCCGCCAGAAGTTTTGGAATTTATTGCATCAAAAATGTCAACAAACATTCGTGAACTTGAAGGTGCGTTAATTCGAGTCACCGCATTCGCTAGTTTGAATCGTGCACCTGTTGATTTAGAACTTGCAGAAGTAGTTCTTAAAGATTTAGTTAGTGACGCAACCGGACCAGAAATTTCATACGGTTTGATCATGTCGCAAACTGCAAACTACTTTGGTGTGACGCTAGATGATTTAACTGGCTCAAGCCGTTCTAGGGTTTTAGTAACCGCTCGACAGATTGCGATGTATTTGTGTCGTGAGTTGACAGATTTGTCTTTGCCGAAAATTGGCCAACAGTTTGGTGGTCGTGATCACACGACAGTTATGCACGCTGACCGAAAGGTGCGCCAGCTTATTGCTGAGCGCCGAAGCCTTTATAACCAGGTCAGTGATCTAACTTCACGGATTAAGGCCCAAGCCCGCCAGTCCTAGGTTGGCTTTCACTAAATTCACAATCAGTAACAAATTCCCCAATAATTTAGTTTTTGCACACTGTGGATATTGGTTGGGGATAACTCTTAACTAGTGATATAGGGATTCCTTTTAAAATAAGGGGTTTAAAGCTGTGGATGGGGTGTGGTTCCAATGTTTACATATCCACACCAGCCTGTGGATAACTGTGGATAACTATAAAGGTTGTGGGTAAGGCTGGTTTTGGGTGGGTTTTACCAACAGTTTAATCCACAGGGTTTTTGTCAGTTTTAAAGGGGATTATTGCCTTATGCACAGTATCCACAATGGCTACTACCACTATGAAAGAGATATATATTCAATCCAAGTTATTCAACTGAGTTTGAACAACTTAGAAGCTAAATTTAAATTTTTAAATTTTAAAGAAATTAAATCATCACTACCATAAGAGGACTAGAAAAGTAGGGTTTTGTGAAGTTTCAAGTCGATCGAGATTTAATGGCGCAGGCGGTTTCCTGGGCCTCTCGAAACTTGCCAAGTAAATCAACTCAACCACTACTTACTGGTTTACATCTAGTTGCTGAAAAATCAACATTGACTTTATCTGGTAGCGATGCAGATGTTAGCGGCCAAACAAACATAGCTGCCAATGTGGAACAACCAGGAACTGTATTAGTACCCGGTCGATTACTAGCTGACATCACTAAAGCATTACCCGCAAACAAAATTGAATTCACATTAAATAACAACCGCATAGACATAACTTGTGGCCGATCTTCATTCACAATCCCAACCATGCCAGTAAATGAATATCCACCTCTTCCAGTTATGCCAGAAATAACCGGCACCATATCCGGTGAAGAAATCGCAAATGCAATTGCACAAGTTGCTACAGCTGCATCGCGTGACGAAACTCTTCCAGCATTCACTGGTATAAAAATTGATGTTGAAGGATCTGTAATAACAATGGCGGCCACAGATCGCTATCGACTTGCGGTGCGCGAGATTAACTGGAATCCAGTTTCAACTTCAATCTCAACCCACACATTAATCCCAGCCCGCTTTCTTTATGAAGCAACTAAATCACTAGCCACAAATAAAACAATCTCGCTTGCTTTCGCATCTGGAAACGAAGGTTTATTTGGTATCGCTGGTGATGATCGGCAAACAACTAGCCGCATCTTGGCTGCAGATTTTCCTCCTTACCGAACACTGCTTCCAAATGAATCAACTACAGTTGCTCAAGTTAAAACTTCTGAATTAATTGATTCAGTAAAGCGTGTAGCGCTTGTTCTAGATCGTGAAGCTCCAATCAAAATCACTTTTAGTGGTAGCGACATAATTGTTCACGGCGGCGGTGGAAGCGGGGAGTTGGCTGCTGCCCAAGAAACTGTCGAAGGCAACACAACAGGGGAAGAAATTTCCATCGCATTCAATCATCAATTTTTATTAGATGGCCTAATGGCTATTGATGCATCTGTGGCAACAATTGCGATGACAACTCCAATTCGTCCAGCAGTAATTACTGGAGCAAACGAAATCGGTGGGGCATCAGACGACAGTTTTAAATATTTATTAATGCCTATTCGCCAACAATAAAATGCGAATCAACTCGCTATCTTTAGAAAATTTCAGAAATCACCAAAAGTTAAATCTGAATTTTGTCGGCCCAACTACAACAATTGTCGGTCGAAATGGCAGAGGCAAAACCAACATTGTTGAAGCTGTCAATTACTTTGCAACCCTTGGTAGTCATCGAGTTGCCACTGACCAACCATTGATTAAAAACCAAGAAACAACTGCGGAAATAACCGGAGTTTTTGAAAAACACAACCGTAGTGCAACAGTAAAAATCACCATAAATAGCACTGGCCAAAACAAAGTTTTCTTAAACGGTAGCCCACTAACAAA
>CAYVZD010000030.1:0-3154 GCA_964456135.1 uncultured Bifidobacterium sp. | reverse complement strand
CCATAAATAGCACTGGCCAAAACAAAGTTTTCTTAAACGGTAGCCCACTAACAAAACCGCGCGACTTACTTGGATTGGTTAACACCGTTATTTTTTCTCCTGAAGATTTGGATCTAGTTAAAGGTGACCCAAGTGTGCGCCGAAAGTACTTAGATGACTTTTCGGTCTTATTGAGTCCAAAATTTGCTGGTGTCAGATCCGATTATGAACGAGTTCTAAAACAACGCAATACCTTGTTAAAGTCTGCTGGTCGCCGCGCATTAACCACTTCCGCGCAAGAAACTCTAACTGCATGGAATGAACAATTAATAAAATTTGGCAGCGAGATAGTAATCCAACGCTTAACTGCGCTAGATAAATTAGCGCCATTTATTAAGCAACATGGCGCAACGTTAAGCGCAGAAAACGAACCGCTAGAAGTCAACTACATTACAAAATGGTTTACTGACAAAAAAGATTTAACTCATCAGTTCACCCAAGCGTTAATCGAAAAACAAAACGAAGAACTAGATCGCGGTATCACTTTAGTTGGCCCACATCGAGATGAAATCGAACTAAAACTTAGCGGGATGCCGGCAAAAGGTTATGCCTCACACGGACAGTCCTGGAGTATCGCATTGGCAATGCGGCTAGCTACATTCAATGTTTTGCGCGAACAAGATGATGATCCAATTTTAATTTTGGACGATGTGTTCGCCGAACTAGATCAACGAAGACGAACTCGGTTACTTAAAGCAATAGGTGGAGTTGAACAAACTCTGATCACAGCGGCTGTTGCCGAAGATTTACCTGAAGGACTAGCCGGCGAACAAATTTTGTTAGAGGATAACTAAATCGTGTTAACTGCTGAACAACAAGAATTCTTGCGCTCTTTGTTATCAAGAGCGCGAATAAAAACTGGGGCAAAAATAAATCCATCTCCCACCACACAAGTTTTTGTTGACGAACAAAGAAGTGGTGCCGGACCAGATGAACGTGATCCTGCAAAGTTAGCTGGGTTAATCGACAACATTATTGTTAACAAAGGTTGGGATTTACAGCTAGCTACCGGAAAACTTCGTGCCAGGTGGGACAAAATTGTTGGTTCGGATGTTGCAGATCATGTTGTGATCGAACAATTTCATATGAACGCCTCGGGTCAATCAGGTGTTTTAGTTTTGCGGGCAGATTCAACAGCTTGGGCAACCCAAATCAAATTGTTAATGCCAACCCTGACCCAAAAACTTGATGATGAAGTTGGCCAAGGAAGAATTTCAGAGATAAAAGTGCTTGGTCCAAACGCTCCATCATGGAAACACGGGCTGCGAAGTGTGCCTGGAAGAGGGCCTCGAGACACCTACGGATAAAGGCTTTTTAGGGCCTTTTTAAGGCATATCTGGGTGTTGCTAACGGCCTAAAACAGGTAGAATAAAAGCACCGAAAAAACTGCAAAAAAGCCTTATTTTCTTGCCTTTTTGGCCCAAAAATAGGCTCACATGGAAGGCCCTTTTAGTGTCATATGACGCAAGTGCCATTCAGGTCCTCGAGGGCTTGGATGCGGTTCGAAAACGCCCAGGTATGTACATCGGTTCTACCGGCGAACGCGGTCTTCATCACATGGTTTATGAAGTTGTCGATAACTCAGTTGACGAAGCGCTAGCTGGTTATTGCACGCAGATTGATGTCACATTATTAGCAGACGGTGGCGTTCGAGTAGTTGATAATGGTCGCGGTATTCCAGTTGGAATAGTTCCATCCGAAGGTAAACCAGCAGTTGAAGTTGTGTTAACCGTTTTGCACGCTGGTGGAAAATTTGGCGGCGGCGGATATTCAGTTTCAGGTGGCTTACACGGTGTAGGTGTTTCTGTTGTAAACGCACTTTCTAAAAAAGTTGATGTTGAAGTTAAAACAGAAGGTGCGATACACACACAGTCATACAAGTTAGGTGTACCAACTGCTCCGCTTAAAAAAGGTGGCAAAACTTCTGAAACCGGAACGTCAGTAACTTTTTGGGCCGACGACAAAATTTTTGAAACTACCGTCTATGACTTTGAAACTCTCTCTCGCCGTTTCCAAGAAATGGCATTTTTAAATCGTGGTTTAACTATTCGATTAACGGACGAGCGGCCTGGCACAAAAGTTGTTGGTGACGACATCGAAGGCGACCGAACTACTGATGGACCTAAATCTGTCACCTATAAGTACGACGGTGGTATCGCGGATTTTGTGTCACACATCAATGCTCGAAAACAACCTATTCATTCGAGTGTTATTCAGTTTTTCGCCGAAGACACCAAACGAGGCTTAAGTGTTGAAGTTGCCTTGCAATGGAACAGCACCTACACCGAATCGGTTTATACCTTTGCTAACACCATCAACACAATTGAAGGCGGAACCCACGAAGAAGGCTTCCGTACCGCGCTCACATCATTAGTAAATAAATATGCTCGCGAGTGGAGCATCTTGAAAGAAAAAGATCCAAATTTAAGTGGTGAAGATGTTCGCGAAGGTTTAGCCGCAATCGTGTCAGTTAAATTGCGTGAACCACAATTCGAAGGTCAAACTAAAACCAAATTAGGTAACACTGAAGCAAAAACTTTTGTACAAAAAGTTGTAAACGATCAGTTGGCAGAGTGGTTTGCCAAGAACCCAAGCGAAGGCAAAGACATTGCTCGCAAATCAGTGCAAGCTGCAACAGCGCGTTTAGCTGCACGCAAAGCACGCGACTTAGCACGTAACCGAAAAGGTTTACTTGGTTCAAGTGGTTTACCTGGAAAGTTAAAAGATTGTTCGAGTAATGAACCAAGTGAATGCGAAGTGTTTATTGTTGAAGGTGATTCAGCAGGTGGCTCAGCTGGACAAGGTCGCGATCCAAGAACCCAAGCTATTTTGCCGATTCGCGGAAAAATTTTAAACGTTGAAAAAACTAGACTCGATCGCGTTTTACAAAACTCTGAAGTGCAAGCAATTATTTCTGCTTTTGGTACTGGTATTCAAGATGATTTCGACATCAACAAACTCAGATATCACAAATTAGTTTTAATGGCTGATGCTGACGTTGATGGTCAACACATTCGCACATTATTACTAACTTTCTTATTCCGGTACATGAAACCGCTAGTTGATGGCGGCTTTGTTTATTTAGCTCAACCACCGCTTTACAAAATTAAGTGGT
>CAYVZD010000029.1:0-12035 GCA_964456135.1 uncultured Bifidobacterium sp. | reverse complement strand
TTTGCTGTGCCATCAAGTTTGGTGAGCACAATTCCAGTTACTGGAACAACTTGAGCAAATACTCGAGCCTGATTTAATCCATTTTGGCCAGTCGTTGCATCAATCACTAAAAGTATTTCGTCAATTGAAGTTGACTTACTTGCAACTCGGTAAACCTTACCTAGTTCATCCATAAGTCCTTGTTTAGTGTGTAAGCGTCCAGCAGTATCGATAATTACTACATCTACTTCACTATCAATTCCATGCTTTACTGCTTCAAATGCAACGGCAGCTGGGTCACTATCTAGTCCACCGCGAATAACTGGCACTCCAATACGATCTGCCCAAGTGGTTAATTGCTCTGCAGCAGCTGCCCGAAATGTATCTGCAGCACCTAGTACGACATCTAAATCTTGATTTACCAATTTTCGAGCAAGTTTTCCGGTTGTCGTAGTTTTTCCAGTTCCATTTACCCCAACAGTTAATACAACTGCAGGTTGATCGTTCTTGCGCTGAACTTTCAAAGTTCGGTCAAAGCCACCGCTTACTAATTTAGTCAATTGCTCTTCAGCAATTTGTTTTAGTTCAACTGTTGAACTAGTTTTAGCACTTTTCTTTAACTGCTCGACAATTTCAGTCGACGTTTTTGCGCCGACGTCTGCCATAATTAACGCATCTTCTAAATCTTGCCAATCCTGTGCAGAGATATTTTGATTACTAAATAGTCGGTTAAAGGTTGCATTTATTCCGCTCTGAGACTTTGCCAGTTTGCCTTTATTTGAAACTGGAGCTGCAGGCTTTGCTGTCAAATCGTTTGGCGCTTCGACTGTAATTTGATCTAACTCTTGGCTTACTTCAGATTGACCTTTGGTAACAAAACTGGGTTTTGATTTTTTTTGTTTTAATAAAAATAAAACCAGTCCAATTAGGACTAGGCCAAAAACCAAGCCCAGTATCTGAGTTAGTTCCATGGTTACCTATTAATTAACTTTTTGGGCGTACGCCAAGTCAGCTGCTGCTTCAGGCGCTTGATTGTCTCTAGTTATCCGTTGACTAATAACTTGTGTCACACCGTCGCCGCGCATTGATACGCCATAAAGAGCATCGGCTATCTCCATAGTGCGCTTTTGGTGAGTAACAATAAGTAATTGCGAATCCTGACGAAGTTCAGCCAAAATACCAAGCAAGCGACCCAAGTTCACATCATCGAGTGCTGCTTCGACTTCGTCGAGGATATAAAACGGACTAGGTCTTGCTTTAAACAAAGCAACTAAGAATGCCACTGCAGTTAATGACTGCTCACCACCTGAAAGAAGTGAAAGTCGTTTGTAAGTTTTACCAGGTGGACGGGCTTCAATTTCAACACCAGTATTTAGCATGTCTCCTGGTTCGGTCAGAATCATTCTGGCTTCACCACCAGGGAAAAGTCGCGCGAAGTTTGCCCGAAATTCGCGTGACGTATCTTCGTAGGCTTCCGTGAAAATCTGCTGGACTCGATCATCTACATCTCGAATAACACTGAGTAAGTCTGCGCGAGATTTACGTAAATCTTCTAATTGTTCACCTAAGAATCGGTGCCGTTCTTCAAGCGCCGAAAATTCTTCGAGTGCAAGTGGGTTCACTTTACCTAGCAAAGCCAGCGAACGTTCGGCTGCAGCTAAGCGACTTTCTTGTTGGCTGCGCACGTACGGATATGGCTGTGGCTCAGGTTCATTCGGATCTATTTCGTCACCTGGGGCTGGCGGTGAAGGTGGAACTAATACGTCTGGACCGTATTCATTCACTAGTTCTTCTGGCCCAACACCAAAATCTTCAACAGCTTTATTTTCAAGTGCTTCAATGCGCAGACGTTGCTCGGCACGCGCTACTTCGTCTTTGTGCACACTATCCGTCAAAACTTCTAAATCTGCAGCCAGTTCACGGATACGCTCGCGGATGCCCTTAACTTCTTTTTCTTGCTCATTTCGTTGCGAAACCGCTTCAGTTCTTTCATACTCAGCTAAGTTCACACATTGGGCCAGTAACTCCAAGCCACTTTCAGTTGCAACTACAACTGCTCTGGCAGTTTGTGCTTCGCGGCGCCGACGCTCACGAAGTTCAATTGCCCGGGCGCGAGCAGTTCGCTCAAGATTAGCTGTGTGTTCAAGTTGCTCAGCCTGCGTGGCTAATGCCCGAACTCGCTCTTCGCCAGTTCTAACAGTTAGCCGAGCGTTAATTTCAGCCTGTCGTTTTTCTTCAACAATTTGGGCCAACGATTCGCGCTGTTCTTCATTGAGTTGGGATTCATCTATGGTGTCGTTTTGGGCAGCTAGTTGTCTGGCTTCAAGTTCGGCGACTGTTCGTTGATCGTCTTCACGGGCTTTATTTGCCGCAGAGATTGAAGCCGCAATTCGATCTGCTTCACCGGTTGCACTTCGAACTACTGATTGCAAAGCCCCAAGTTGCTCTGCAATGGCTGCCATATTGGCATCGGATTCGTGGAGTCGATCAAGCGCACTTCCAACTAACTCAAGAGATTTAGTCTGCTGTTGAAGTGCATTAGCAACCGCAAACCTTGCCCGATCTGCACGATGTGCTGCGGCTTCAAGTTTTTCGCGGGCTTGGTCGATTGCAACTTGAAGTTCAACCAAACTTTGCGTGCCTCGTGAACCACCATGCACAAATCCAGTACCTAGTAAATCGCCATCACGAGTTACTGCTCGCATCGCTGGATTACTTGTGACGACTTGCTGAGCTTCATCAATTGTTTCAGTTACGACTACTCGATTAAGTAACCCATTTAAAGTGGTTTTTAATGCTGTGTCGCAAGAAATTAAATCAACTGCATAACGCTGTCCTGGATTAAGTTGTGGCCAAGCGCTTAAGTCTGCAGCCTTTTGCCCAACTACAACGATTGCTGCGCGACCTGCTTCTTCGCGACGTAACATGCGAACTGCATTTTCTGCAGCTTGCGGAGAATCAACTGCAATTGCATCTGCGGCTGCACCCAGTGCTGCAGAGACTGCAAATTCCCAGCCTGATTCAATTTGCATTAATGCAGCAACAGCTCCAAGGATTCCGGACATGGAGTCACTTGCCGCTAATAACGCCGCACCACCATCACGCCTAGCCATACCTTGTTCAAGTGCTTCAAGACGAGCAGCTGCTGCTGCGCGATCACGTTCAGCTTCTTGCTCTTCAAGTTTTGCGGCTTCTAATTCTGTTTCAGCTTTTGCTAAGGCGCTTGAGGCAAAATCATGCTCAGCATCTAACCCAACTTCACCTTCATTTAAGCCAGCAACTTGAGTTTCTAATGCATTGAACTCGCGTGCAGCATTTTCTGCACGAGTACGGGCTTCGGTTAACTGAGCATTGAGACGATCAATTTCTGCAGAACGCGTTTCTACACGTGATTTTGCTGCAGCAACTTGACCAGCAACTCGAGCTAAACCTTCTCGACGGTCAGCAAGAGCACGGGTTAGTTGCTGCAATCTGGCATCTTCAGCAGCCAAAGCGGCTTCGGCAGAAGTACGTTCGTTAATTACGGCATTAAGTGCCATTCGATCGTTATCGACTTGAGCAGCCAATTGTGATTCTTGGATTCGAAGTGTTTGAGCTTCGCGATCAATTTCTTCGGGGTCACGTCCGCGCTGGACTTCATCTTCTTCAGTTTCACCTTGGCGAACTCGTTCTTTGGCTAATGCAAGTGTTGAACGCATACGTTCTTGTAGCGCACCTAATTGATAAAAAGTATTTTGTGCTTGCTCAACCATTGGAGCTGCTTGAGCAATTTGAGTGTCAAGTACTGCTTCACGAGCGCGAGCCGCCGTTAGTTCACTTTCAACTTCACTGCGTCGTTCCCGAAGTGCCGTTTCATCTGCAATCTCAGCTTCAAGCACAACTTTCATTTGAACTAAGTCATCTGCCAGTAGGCGTAGTCGCGCATCGCGAACATCTGACTGAATAACATTTGCCCTACGGGCAACTTCTGCCTGACGGCCAAGTGGCTTTAACTGACGGCGAAGTTCATTAGTTAAGTCTTCTAAACGAGTTAAATTAACTTCCATCGCTTCAAGTTTGCGAACAGCTTTTTCTTTACGTTTACGGTGTTTAAGTACACCTGCTGCTTCTTCGATATAGGCTCTACGCTGCTCGGGGGTTGCCAGCAAAATTTCACGTAATCGGTTCTGCCCGACGATAACGTGCATTTCACGACCAATGCCTGAGTCGCTCAACAGTTCTTGGATATCTAAGAGTCGCGATGGAGTTCCGTTTATTGCATATTCGGATCCACCATTTCGAAACATAGTTCGAGAAATTGTGACTTCTGTGTAATCAATTGGTAGTGCGCCATCAGTGTTATCGATAGTCAGCAGTACTTCAGCACGTCCTAGTGGGGCTCGTCCACTTGAGCCAGCGAAAATAACATCTTCCATTTTTCCGCCGCGCAGGGTTTTGGCACCTTGTTCACCCATTACCCAAGCGATGGCATCAATCACATTTGATTTACCTGAACCGTTTGGTCCAACCACAGCGGTGATTCCGCGTTCAAAATTCAGGGTCGTTGACGATGCGAACGACTTAAAGCCGCGAATTGTCAGACTCTTTAAATACACGCTGGTCTTTCAGTCCTTGTAAGTAGTTGGTTTACTCACAAATAAGCGGGAAGCCGACAATAGTTTACCTTTTCAAATTTGGGTTTAACGGTTGGGTTGGCTGATAAAAACCCCGAATATCAGCAAGATTATTTAGTTGTTCTAGGTTTTGGTTGGCATTTTGGACAGCGGAACGACGACCTGTTCATAAATGAATCACGCACGAGTAAACGGCCACACCGATCGCAGGGTTCGTCTTCACGACCGTATGCATTTAACCCACGCTCGAAATACCCACTCTGTCCATTTACATCGACATAAAGAGAGTCAAATGAAGTTCCACCTTGAGCGAGTGCTTCGGACATGACTTCTTTGGCATGGGTTAATAACTGAGCAGCTTTGGCTTCGGTAAGTCGCGAAGTTGGGGTTGCCCAATGAACTGAACTTCTCCACAACGCCTCATCGGCATAAATATTGCCGATTCCACTTACTAAAGTTTGATCCAATAACGCTCGCTTTATTTCCGTTTTTTTAGCTCGTAGTTTTTCAACTGCTTGAGCTAAATCAAAGGCAGGATCGAAGGGATCCCGCGCTATGTGCCTAACAGTTCTTGGAATCAATTCATTTTCAGTCGCCTGAATAAGTTCATCGATGTGCATGCCGCCAAAAGTACGTTGGTCAACAAAGTGCATCTCATTTTTATAGTTACTGAATGTAAAGCGAATTCTTAGGTGCTTTTCTGGCTCTTGACCTGGTTTTTGAATCAGAACTTGGCCACTCATTCCCAGGTGAGTCACTACTGCTTGGCCAGAACTCAACTCAAGCCACATGTATTTGCCACGGCGATTAACAGCGGTGATTTTTTGCCCAGTTAATTGACCACTAAAACTTTTTTTAGTCCCTGGAAAGTTTCGAATAGCTCGAGGATGCAGGACAGATACAGTTTCAATTTTTTTATTAGTAACCCATTTGGCTAAGCCGCGCCTGACAACTTCAACTTCAGGTAACTCAGGCATTATTCGCGCTGTTCTGCGATTTCGCGTTCGGCCATTAATTCAGCGTAGGCACTGGCTGCGGCTTGCTGTTCGGCTTCTTTTTTATTTGATCCCTTACCGTGCCCATAAAGTTTTTCACCAAGAACTACTTGTGCGGTAAAAGCTTTAGCGTGATCTGGGCCAGTTTCTGAAACGGCGTAACCAGGAACACCGATACCAAGTTCGGCAGTGAGTTCTTGTAATGAAGTTTTCCAATCAAGTCCTGCACCTAATTTTGCGGCTTGATCAAGAAGCGATTCAAATAATCGCAAAATTAAACTTCTAGTTTTTTCAATTCCATGATCTAAATAAGCGGCGCCTAATATCGCTTCAAAAGTGTCAGCCAAAATTGATGATTTATCACGGCCGCCAGTTGTTTCTTCACCACGGCCAAGACGCAAATAAGAACCAATGTTTAAACTGCGGGCTAAATCTGCAAGTGCTCTGGCATTCACTACTGCTGATCTAAATTTGGCTAATTGACCTTCAGCTAAATCTGGATAGCGGTGATACAACTCATCCGTGATAACCAAACCTAAAACGGCATCACCAAGAAATTCGAGACGCTCGTTAGTCGGAATTCCGCCTGACTCGTAGGCGAAAGACCTATGTGTTAACGCCAGTTCTAGTAACTGGAGATCAACATTAAGTTCGAGCTGATCAATTAACGATTGGTATGTAGCGGTGGGCGCCACAGTAATTAAACGCTAAGAACCTGTCGCTTGTCGTAAGTACCACAAGTTGGGCAAGCAGTGTGCTGCAACTTAGGTGCACGGCAACGATCACAGGTCGCCAAATTAGCAGCAGTTGTCTTCCAGGCGGAACGACGATGACGGGTATTGCTGCGTGAAGTTTTTCGTTTTGGAACGGCCACGGTCTGCCATCCTTTTCTAATCAGGTTCGAAGGTTATCGAACGGTAAAACTTTTATTTAATTTTTATTCTGACAATTTTTCGGGTGAAAGATTGCCAAGTGCAGCCCATCGTGGATCCACTGTCTCGTGTTGGTGATCTGGATTCTCGTTTAAATTTGCTCCGCACTCAGAGCAAAGTCCACGACAACCCGGATTACACAATGGCGAAAGCGGAAACGCTAACACGACTGCGTCGCGCAGTACCGGTTCTAGATCGAGTAAATCTCCATCTAACTTTGGTAGTTCATCATCAGGCTCAGATTTTTCAATCTGTCTGCCACGTGCATCAGTTGCGGGGTATTCAAAAAGTTCTTGCAAATCAACTTCCATATCGAAAGCTATTTGCTCAAGACATCTTGAACACTCCCCTTCAACAGATACCAATGCAGTACCGCTGACGAGAACTCCATCCACCACTGATTCAAGTCTGATATCAAACTCAATTTCAGATCCGGTTGGAACTGCAATCATGGCTAAACCAAGTTCAGCTGGTGCGGGAGCAACGAATTTGTATGTTTTCATTGAACCGGCACGTCGTCCAAGTTCTCGGGTATCGAGTACTAACGGCGAGCGTGGATCAACGGAAGACATGGCATCCTCGCTGGAATTCGCTACTGTTTGGTCTAGCCTGACCAATGGCTAGGTTACCTTAATTTTTCGGTTCGCCCCAAATCCACTTTGGGCAAACGCCTTTTAACTAAAGACTATTTAGTGAATTTAGCCTTGAGTGCAAGGTCTACGGCTGGGGGCACCAGCTTGGTTACGTCACCTTGATACTTGGCAATTTCTTTGATGATGCTAGATGACAAGAAACTGTACTCGGGTTTAGTTGCCACAAAAAGGGTGTCAATGCCTAATTGTGAATTCATCTGTGCCATTTGCAATTCGTAATCGAAGTCAGAAACTGCCCGCAAACCTTTTACGATTGCACCGATTTGATTTGCTTTGCAGTAATCCACCAACAAACCTTGGAATGATTCAACTTTAATGTTTTTGTAGCTAGAAACGCATTCGCGGATTAGTTCAATGCGCTCATCTATCGTGAACAGTCCGGCTTTAGTGCTGTTAATTAAAACCGCAACAGTGACTTCATCAAATTGGTTGGCCGCGCGCGCAAAAACATCTAGGTGTCCCATGGTTACCGGATCAAATGAGCCAGGGCAAACAGCTTTACGCATATCTAGGCCTTACCTAAGTACTTGGATTTAATTTGCATACTGACCGTACCAAACACTTGTGTCGCCGTAAACCTTGCGCGCAAATTCAGGTAATTCTGCTGGTGCAGTAAGCACAGAATTTTTTGCGCGTTCGACTACCACCAAAGCGCCATCTGTTAACCAACCATGAACTAGCGATTCAAGTAACTGTGAAATTGCGCTATCGGTAACTGCGTAAGGCGGGTCGATAAAAACTAAGTCAAATTTGCCAAATTGGGGCTGCCCCGAAAGTGCAGTGTGCACATCCATAGTTACTGTTTTCAAATTTGTTAAATTTAATGACTCACAATTGGATTTGATGACCTGAGCAGCTCTGGAATCTTTTTCTATTGCAACTGCGTCATGCGCACCGCGAGACAATGCCTCAATCGCATATGCACCTGAGCCGGCATATAGATCTAATACTCGTAAATCAGTTAACCCAGAAAGTGCGTGATTGACTGTTGAAAAAATAGCTTCACGAACTTTACTTGAAGTTGGTCGCGTAACTGATTTAGGAACTTTAAGTTCGCGTCCTTTGTGTTCACCAGCAATAACTCGGGTCATGATTTTTTCACATATTGGGCTTGTTGGGTTTCGATTAAGTTTGCCACAGCACCTTTAAGCGCATCATGATTATCTAAATTTGGATCAGACTCAATTAAGTCCCGCGCGACGACTTGTGCTTTACTCAAGATTTCTTCGTCTTTAAGCACACTTACTAATTTCAAACCTGACCGCAATCCTGACTGATCGCGGCCAAGCACATCACCTTCACCACGTTGCTCTAAATCAAGTGCGGCTAACTCAAAGCCATCTGTCGTAGCAGCAACAGCATTAAGTCGATCGCGTGCTCGACTAAATGGAGGAGCTTCAGTTACTAAAAGACATAAACCAGGTGCACTGCCTCGTCCAACTCGACCGCGTAGTTGATGTAATTGACTGATCCCAAAGCGATCAGCATCCATGATCACCATCATCGTGGCGTTTGGAACATCAACTCCAACTTCAATCACAGTTGTCGAAACTAAAACATCAAGGCCATTTGAGTCATTTGGACCAACGGCGAATCGTTGCATCACTTCATCTTTTTCTGGACCTGGCATTTGCCCATGCAATACGCCTACGCGCAATCCTTTTAATGGACCATCTATTAGCTGTGGAGCTAAATCTTCTAACGCAACTGCAGGTCGAGAATTTTTATCTGTTGGCTTATCTTCTTGACTTGCAATGCGCGGTACCACCACATAAGCCTGATGTCCTTTTTGAACTTCTTCGACTACTCGTTCCCAAGCACGGTTTAAGTGACTTGGCTTTTCTGCAGCAAGCACAACATGCGTAGTGATCGGACTGCGTCCTGCTGGTAACTCAGTAAGTGTCGAAACATCCAGTGCGCCAAATGCGGTCATTGCAACGGTGCGTGGAATTGGTGTAGCTGTCATCACTAATACGTGTGGTTTACGGTCCTGACCTGCTTTTGCGACCAAGGTTGCACGTTGCTCAACACCAAATCGATGCTGCTCATCGATTACCACTAACCCAAGATCAAAAAAATCAACTCGATCTTCGAGTAGTGCGTGTGTACCAATCACTATTCCGGCTTGGCCACTTGTTATATCCAAGAGTGCTTGCCTTCGTGTTGCAGTGTTCAGTGAACCAGTTAATAACGTGACACCAGTTCCCTCATCATGTGAGCCAAGCCGCCCTCGCTGCGCTAACGGGCCAAGTAATTTAGTAATTGCCCGATAATGTTGCGTAGCCAAAACTTCAGTTGGCGCAAGCAAGGCAGCTTGGCCACCAGAATCAACCACAGTTAACATCGCGCGCAAAGCGACCACAGTTTTACCCGAACCAACTTCACCTTGCAGTAAGCGGTGCATCGGATGGCCATTTGCTAATTCAGTTTCAATGGTTTTTGTAACTGCTTGCTGACCGGCTGTTAATTTAAATGGCAACAAACGATCAAAATTTGCCAATAACCCATCCGGTTTAACTATTCGAGGTTGAGCCGGCGCATTTTCTAATTCTTTGCGTTCTTTGGCTAGTAACAACTGCAGAACTAAAGCTTCATCCCACTTAAGTCTGGCAATCGCCTGCTCTAATTCGATTTGATTGGCTGGTTGATGAATGAGTTTTAGGGCAGTGACTAAATCCAAAAGATTATGGTCTTTGCGAAATGAAACATCGATTGGATCAGGAATATCTTCGATTTTGGTAAGTGCACTGCTAATCGCCCGCTCAATAGTCCACGACTGAATTTTGCTAGTTGCTGGATACACCGGTAACAGCGCTTCGGTGTAATCCTCTGCATTTACTTGTGTTAAATCATCGAGTAATTGGTACTCAGGGTGCGTTAACTGCCGCTTGTTGTTAAAGACTGAGATTTGTCCCGAAAATAAACCCCTTCGCCCGGGCTTCAAATCTTTTTCTCGCCAGTGTTGGTTAAAAAACATCAACGTTAATTGGCCAGTGCCATCACCAATAATTACTTCTTGCCGACTGCCAGCTTTAGATTTATTTTTTAAATTTTTAAAACTTCGAACTTCCGCCTGAACCGTAACATGATCACCAATTTCAAGCGATCCAAGATCTGTTAACGCACCGCGCTGCTCGTAGCGTCTTGGATAATGTCTAATTAAGTCGCCCAAGGTGCGAATACCAAACTCAGCCTCAAGTACGGTCGCTGTTTTTGCACCGACTATCTCGCTGGTTGGTGAATTTAATGTGGTCATAAGTTCTTCAGGGTTAGGTTAATCAAAACTAAATCTGAAACTTTACCAATCGTTTTCGCTTGGGAGACTACTAAATCTGGATCATCACAGTGAATATGTACTCTTATTTCTTGCTGGACATCAGTTGATTGAATTATCTGAGAAATTGAAATTGATTCGCCAAGTGTTTCAAGTTTTGCCAAAAAAGTTTCTCGGTCTACTGACGCAAGCTTTAGCGAGAACATAAGTTCATGGTTTGGACCTTGGTAATCAGGTTTAGCCAAACATTGAGTGTTTGTTAATTCTAAATCAGTGAAACTATCCGGAGTGACCAACTTGGCGAATGCATCGTGAAAGAGGGTTAGCACTACTGCCCCAGAGTCAACTACGCCCGCCAATTTAAGTTCAGGCAACAAATCTGTAGTTTTAACTAAAGCTAACCTGGCGGCAACTGAGTTGGCGATTAATTGTTCAGCCAAATCTGATTCTTGGACCATACCCACTTCGCTAGCAATAGTGAGCATAGTTCCCTGGCTTGGGTGTAACACTGACTCGTGCGCAATTACTGATGCTGATCGAATGGCGTCTTGCCACGTCAAAGCTGTCACTGGTTGCGTTACTTTTTTAGCAAAGCCAGAAATGTACGCAGCCAAAATAACGCCAGAATTTCCCAGGGCTGCTTTAGCGCATCCAGTGGCTAACGCCTCTGCCACACTTGGCAGATCGGCTGACTGCAAATCTTGCAGGTTTGCTAAACCAGCTGTAAAGGTCACAAGAGAATTTGTCCCGGTATCTGAATCTGGCACTGGATAAACATTTAAGTCATTTATAAGTTGCTCATAATTTGTTAAATATTCTTTGAAAATGCCAAGTGCCCGTAGAAAATCGCTCGCAGTCAGATTCGTTAATTGCGGCCCAGACACGTCTTTAGGTTACCCGCACTGGTTTTTCTCGCTGGATCGTGCATAAATCGGGCACAATTTAGGTCAAATTGGAATTTGCCTGCAATCACAGGTATTCTGAGGACTCGCAAGAAATTCGCTAAACCCAAGGAGTCAAAGTGGCTGCTGTATGTGATGTCTGTGGCAAAGGCCCAGGCTTTGGCCACAATATTTCTCACTCACACCGTCGGACCAAGCGTCGTTTTAACCCAAACATCCAGACCGTGCGAGCAATCGTGAACAACTCACCAAAGCGTCTAAATGTTTGCACTGGATGCATTAAAGCTAACAAAGTAGTTCGCGCTAACTAATTTAAATTTCTAAAAGCCCGGATCGATAGATCTGGGCTTTTTTATTTAAAGTGATCCCAACCTTGATTAGGTAATTCTTGACCGTCGATCAGAACTTTTGGCTCACCGGCTTCGACTATTCCTATTATCTGCCAGCCATTTGGCACATCTAGTGCCGTTGGAAAAGTTGCAACAAAAGCGTGGTCTTCACCGCCACTTAAAACCCAGTCAAGTGCATTCACATTGAAAGCGCTCGCAGTCGCGGCAAGGTCTTCTGGAATTTGCAAAGCATTTTTATCAATACTCATTCGCACATTCGACGCCTTGGCCAAGTGGCCAAGATCAGAGACTAAACCATCACTTACATCAATCATTGAGCTTGCAGCCGTTGCTTTTG
>CAYVZD010000028.1:0-12499 GCA_964456135.1 uncultured Bifidobacterium sp. | reverse complement strand
AGCCCATCTGCACCTTCGACACCATCTGGAAGCGACACGACTTTTGCGTCTTCGCTCTTGGCCATAACTGCCCACTTTCAGTAAAAACCGCCAAAAAACGGGGAATTTCGGCGTTCTGGTGACAATTTACCTGAAATTAAGAAAATATTCAAACATTTGTTCGAATAAAACTTGCTTTGTGTCGGACTATGGGTGTACAAATAGAACATACGTTCTAATCGAACAGATGTTCGAATAGGAATGTAGGGCAAAAGCCTTAAAGCAAGGCTTAAGGCAAAGGAAATTGGAGATCTAAACATGGCACTTGTTACTGCAAATGCAGCACTTCCCAAGCAAGTTAACCGACCTAACCATCTAGTACTGGTTAAGGATTACCCACAAAACCGCGCAAAGCAGCCAATTCGGTTGACTCGTCGTGGCCGTCGCGTTGTGGCGTTATTGGCACTTATCCCAATCGCAATCACTTTCCTATTAATAGGTACGCGAGGCGCACAAGCATCTGATGCTTCAGCGCAAGCTATGACTGCAGTAATTGTGGTTAAACCAGGGCAGTCGCTATGGGATGTTGCCTCGACTATCAACCCACAAAAAGATCCCCGTGAGATTATCTGGGTTATTCAGCAGCTAAATGGCATGGCCACAAGCGAAGTAATTGCTGGTCAAGAATTAATCGTTCCAACCAACTAAATCCTAGAATTTGTAAAGCGCTAGCCGAACTTTTTCTTAGGTCTCAAAATTGCCTTTGCCATAATCGCTATTCAAGGACACCCGCCTTCGCCCGAACTCGAATGCGGGTGTTTCTTTTTGGTCTAGCAATCCTCAAGAAAAGCTAAATAGGTGCAGATTCAACAAATTGGTTCTGACCCAATATGTAGCGGTCGCAACACGCCGAACACGCCATATATAGCGATATCACTTGCATATGGGTCAATAAAGCCCTAAAGTCACTACATCTAGTGGTTACAGCACTGTAATTCACCCACAGATTGTGTTTAATTACACACAGGTTATCCCCAAAAGGGCCCAAAACCTGGAGAAATCTGCGGAAAATTACTGTCACACCAGTAACACCAGTTACCTGGAGTCACCACTAGTAACACTGGTAACAGACTGTAAACCCAAGGCTTACAGCCCAAAACCAGACCACAAGATGTTGTGTTAACCGGGTTAGCGCAATTTAGGGTCAACGAAATTCGAAAGGGGTCAGGTTCCTAAATGTTTTGTCCATTTTGTAAGCACAATGACTCCCGAGTCGTTGATTCGCGTGGAACAGAAGATGGCCAGTCAATTCGCCGCCGTCGTGAGTGTCCTGAATGTGGTCGTCGATTCACTACAAACGAAACGATCACATTAAACGTCGTAAAGCGAAATGGTGTCACCGAACCATTCAGTCGAGAAAAAGTAATAAAAGGTGTCAGTCGTGCCTGCCAAGGTAGGCCAGTAGATGCTGATGACCTGGCGTTATTAGCAGCACGTGTTGAAGATGCAGTTCGATCTTCAGGTGCAGCTGAAGTGCCAAGTAACGAAGTTGGACTAGCAATACTCGGACCACTTCGCGAGTTAGATGAAGTCGCATATCTGCGATTCGCTTCGGTTTACCGAGCGTTTGAATCGCTGGCGGACTTCGAACTTGAAATCGAAGATTTGCGAAGTAGTAAAGCAAAAACTGCAAGTACTACCTAGACAAAACTAAATAAAAATCACGAAACTTACTTCCCCCACAAAAAGCCAACTTCCAGATACGTAACTTCCTAACACCGACACCAAAATCAAATCGCACTAAAAGTTTTCAAAAACATAAAAGCTCATGAGGAGGGCAAATGACCGACATGGTCAACGCGTCAACGGGCGCGAAAAGAAAAGGCAAGGGCCTAACAATGGAACGGCTGTACACCACACCAGGTGTGCACCCATATGACGAAGTCACTTGGGAAAACCGCGACGTAGTACAGACCAACTGGAAAACCGGTGAAACTGTATTCGAACAACGTGGTGTTGAATTCCCAGATTTCTGGAGCGTTAACGCATCAACAATCGTGACCACTAAGTATTTCCGTGGTCAGGTTGGTACCGATCAACGTGAACGTTCACTACGTCAGTTAATCGATCGCGTTGTCCTCACTTACACAAAAGCTGGCCGTGAATATGGTTACTTTGCAACTGAACAAGATGCAGACATTTTTGAGCACGAACTAACTTGGATGCTTTTGCACCAAGTGTTCTCATTCAACTCACCTGTCTGGTTTAACGTGGGTACCTCCTCTCCACAGCAAGTCAGCGCATGTTTCATCTTGTCTGTTGATGACACCATGGAATCAATCCTTAACTGGTACAAAGAAGAAGGCATGATCTTCAAAGGTGGATCAGGTGCTGGTCTAAACCTTTCTCGCATTCGTTCATCAAAAGAAATTTTGAAGAACTCAGGCGGTACTGCCTCTGGTCCAGTTAGCTTCATGCGTGGTGCTGATTCATCAGCCGGAACCATTAAGTCCGGTGGCGCAACACGTCGTGCAGCCAAGATGGTTGTTCTAGACATCGATCACCCAGACATCGAAGAATTCATCGAAACTAAGGTGCGCGAAGAAAACAAGATTCGCGCATTACGTGACGCTGGCTTCGACATGGACCTCGGTGGCAAGGACATCATCTCTGTTCAGTACCAGAATGCAAACAACTCAGTTCGCGTTTCTGATGAATTCATGAAGGCTGTCGAGAACGGAACCGACTTTGGTCTACGTGCTCGCACAACTGGCGAAGTAGTAGAGACAGTTAATGCTCGCGAACTATTCCGCAAGGTTACCGAAGCTGCTTGGGCATGTGCTGATCCTGGTATTCAGTACGACGATACAATCAACGACTGGCACACCAACCCAGAAACAGGTCGGATCAATGCATCTAACCCATGTTCTGAATACATGTCACTAGATAACTCATCATGTAACTTAGCCTCGCTGAACTTACTAAAGTTCCTAAAGGATGACGACACATTCGATGCAGTTACTTTTGCAAAGTCAGTTGAATTCATCATCACTGCAATGGATATTTCAATCTGCTTTGCTGATTTCCCAACTGAACCAATTGGTGACACCACACGTAAGTTCCGCCAGCTAGGTATTGGTTATGCCAATCTTGGTGCGCTACTTATGGCAACTGGCCTTGCTTATGACTCAGAAGGTGGCCGCGCACTAGCCGGTGCAATCACATCGCTAATGACCGGTACTTCATACAAGCGTTCTGCTGAACTTGCTGGTGTTGTAGGTGCTTACGAAGGTTATGCACGTAACGAACAGGGTCATAAGCGAGTAATGCGCAAGCACCAGGCTGCAAGTGAAGCTGCTAAGTCAGTTACTTCACTAGATGGTGACATCTGGAAGCTAGCAACTGCTGCATGGCAAGAAGGTAACAAGATTGGTGAAGTAAACGGATGGCGTAACGCGCAAGCATCTGTACTTGCACCAACTGGAACCATCGGCTTCATGATGGACTGCGATACAACTGGTATTGAACCTGACTTCTCATTAGTTAAGTTCAAGAAACTTGTTGGTGGCGGTTCAATGCAGATCGTTAACCAAACAATTCCACGGGCACTTCGCAAACTTGGTTATGCCGAAGAAACTGTAGAAGCGATCGTTGAATACATTGCTGACAAGGGTCACGTAATCGATGCTCCTGGTCTAAAGACCGAGCACTACGAAATCTTTGACACCGCAATGGGCGAACGCTCAATTAGTCCAATGGGTCACGTACGCATGATGGCTGCTTGCCAACCATTCTTGTCGGGTGCGATCTCAAAGACTGTAAACATGCCAGAGAACGCAACTGTTGAAGAAGTAGAAGAAATCTACTTCGAAGCATGGAAGATGGGCATCAAGGCACTAGCTATCTACCGCGACAACTGCAAAGTTGGTCAGCCACTATCGGATGCAAAGGCAAAGAAAGCCGATGCACCGGTTACTGACTCAACTCCGTTGTCACACCCAACACGCAAGCGTCTGCCAAAGACTCGTAACAGCCGTACCACCTCATTCTCAGTCGGTGGCGCAGAAGGTTACTTAACTGCAGGTGCTTACGATGATGGCGCACTTGGCGAAGTATTCCTAAAACTAGGCAAGCAGGGTTCAACTCTTGCCGGTGTTATGGATGCGTTCTCAGTAGCTATCTCGATCGCACTTCAGTACGGTGTGCCGTTAGAAGCATTCGTATCGAAGTTCGTGAACATGCGCTTCGAGCCAGCAGGTATGACAGATGACAAGGATGTCCGCATGGCGCAATCCATGATGGATTACATCTTCCGTCGCTTAGCTCTTGACTACTTGCCATACGAAAAGCGCGAAGCACTAGGCATCTTCACTGCAGACGAACGTGCTGCAACTGTAAACAGCTATGACGCTGCGCCAGTTGCACCAGCACTTGAAGCACCTGTAGCTGCACCAGCAGCTGTGCAACTTCCAGTCGTACAAAGTGTTCAAGCCGAAGCACACTCAAGTGCTGAATTGCTAGAACAAATTACTGGTAAGACTTCAGATGCACCACTATGTATGACTTGCGGAATCAAGATGCGTCCAGCTGGTTCATGCTACGTATGTGAAGGCTGCGGTTCAACTAGCGGTTGTTCATAACTTAAAAATAAAAAAGCCCTCGAGCGATCGGGGGCTTTTTTATTTGCCTGGAGTCTGTTACATGTGGGGCAGATGTGATTTGGCACAGTTTGTGAATTTAAGAACTAATTAAAAAGGTGTGTCATGAACTAGGCGATGACTGCACGAGCCCTAAATTTTTTACAACCCTAAATGGAAGGAAATACATGGCAACATGGTCCCTGCACGGCGATGGTCGTTCCGTGCAACCTGGTGAGGTAGTTGCACCAGGAGAGCGCTTAAGTTGGCCGCGCACAATTGGCCTAGGTCTTCAGCACATCGCGGCAATGTTTGGTGCAACTTTCTTAGTGCCAATCATCACCGGATTTTCACCAAGCACAACGTTACTTTTCTCGGGTATTGGTACGTTGCTGTTCTTAGTCATAACTAAAAACCGAGTCCCTTCATACTTAGGTTCATCGTTTGCATTTTTAGGTCCGATCGCTGCAGCAAAAGGTGCTGAAGCAGACATCGCAACAGCTTTAGGTGGCATTGTCGCTACTGGCGTTATCTTGATGTTGATCGGTTTACTTGTAAACAGCATCGGAATTGGTTGGATCGAAAAACTTATGCCACCAGTAGTAACTGGTGCGATCGTTGTGATTATTGGTCTCAACTTGGCCGGCGTTGCCAAAAATCAATTAGCTGCTTCACCAGTAGTCGGCGTAATTACTCTTACTGCAATTTTGCTTATTGCAGTAATTTTCCGTGGTTTCATCGCGCGAATCTCAATTTTCCTTGGCATTGTTTTGGGTTACATTGTGGCGGCACTTACCGGCGTGATCGCAACCGAAAAACAAGATGCGATTTCAGCTGCGGCTTGGTTCGGTGCACCAACATTCACCTCACCTAAGTTCTCAACTACAGCAATCATTTTGTTCCTGCCAGTTGTGCTAGTGCTTATTGCGGAAAATGTTGGACACGTTAAGGCTGTAGCGAATATGACCCGAGATGATCTAGATGATCAAATCGGTCGCACATTATTTGCTGATGGCGCAGCAACTACGCTGGCTGGTTTCGGTGGTGGTTCAGGAACAACCACTTATGCCGAAAATATCGGTGTTATGGCCGCAACGCGGGTCTATTCAACTGCTGCTTATGCGGTGGCTGGTTTGGGCGCGATTGTGCTTTCAATGTCGCCGAAACTTGGTGCTGTGCTTTCGTCAGTGCCAGATGGCGTACTTGGTGGAGCCGGCACCGCACTCTTTGGCATGATCGGTGTGCTCGGCGCAAAGATTTGGGTGGAAAACCGAGTTGATTTCGGTGACACCGTAAATCTGATGATTGTGGCAGCCACACTAGTTATCGGTATCGCTGACATTTCGTTCACTTATGGTGACTTCACTTTCACTGGCATCGTGAACGGAACGGTTGTTGCCGTAGTTGGCTATCAAATTATGCGGGCCATTGCTAAATCACGAGGCACTACTCGTAGCTAGAAATAATAAAAAGGCCGCAGGAAATTTCTGCGGCCTTTTTTATTTGGTTATTTTTTCCAAGAATTCGCGTCATACATTAATTCGTAAAGCGCAGTAATGTTCATGCCATCTTGACTAGTTGGTTCAAACATTGAATCGTGGGGTCCGGCAACGGAAAGTACCTTGCCATCAGTTCGAATTACTTCCTGACCAAACCTAGGGGGTTCATTGGGGTTAGCTGCGGCGTCAAACTTCTCAGCCGGGAACAAGAAAACAGAGAGCAGAATGTGCTCTTGTTTGGTAGCTAGGTCTGCGTAGTAAATAGTTGAAGCTGAAATCGCGCCATAATCGAAAACTTCCTTTTGAAAATCCCCATCTGACTCACGCATTTCTTTGGTCGAAAGTTGGGCTAGCAAATCTGCTGTAACACAGAATTTGTATCCAATCTCAGTTTCTAGACAGTTCGCTGTTTCATTTTTAGACCCATTCGTACAAGAGGTTAAAGCGAGCCCAGCGATAAGCAGGATAGAAATATTTCGAAGCTTCATAACTTCAGTCTGCCAGAATCGAAGTTAAACCCGAGTAATAGGCTGAAGCCATGGGTATTGATTCAAGCAAATTTGTTATTCATCCAGAAGTTAAACATGCGCTTGCGCAAAAGCAAGCAGTTGTAGCTTTGGAATCAACAATCATCAGTCATGGATTACCAAGTCCACAGAATTTAGTTGTGGCAAGGCAAATTGAACAAAATGTGCGTGACGGTGGGGC
This sequence comes from uncultured Bifidobacterium sp., assembly GCA_964456135.1. GTDB lineage: Bacteria > Actinomycetota > Actinomycetes > S36-B12 > UBA5976 > UBA5976. Next base: position 5,676 of record CAYVZD010000028.1, on the reverse strand, counting down.
AGTTCCAGCAACTATTGCGATCATCGATGGCATTGTTCGAATTGGTCTTACTGAATCAGAATTAGAAATTCTTGGCGACCCAAAAAGCAACGTGGTAAAGGTTTCTACTCGTGACTTAGGTCCAATAATCGCAAAAGATGGCCATGGCGCTACAACAGTATCTGCAACTACCCATTTGGCAATGCTTGCTGGAATTAAATATTTTGCGACCGGTGGGCTTGGTGGAGTACACCGTGGCGCAGCTGAAACATGGGACGTATCTGCAGACTTGATGACACTGGCAATGAACCAAATCACAATTGTTTGCGCTGGTGTTAAGTCAATTCTCGATATTGGCGCAACACTTGAACGCTTAGAGACAATTGGAGTTACTGTTGTCGGCTATGGCACAGATAAATTTCCTGGGTTCTATCGGGCCGATAGTGGATTTGGTGTACCTTGGCGCGTAGATACTCCAGAAGAAGCGGCTCTCATCGGAAAGCGTCGCGATGGAATTGAAGCACCTGGCGCTGTCGTAATCGCTAAGCCAGTTTCACCAGAAGACGAATTAGACCTTGCTTTACATGATCGCGTTTTGGCAAGCGGATTAGCAGAAGCAGACAAGCAAGGAGTTGTCGGAAAAGATGTAACTCCATTTTTGCTTGATTGGTTCCATACTCAAACTAACAACAAGTCTCTCGAAGTAAACGTCACGCTGATCAACGCGAATGCAAAATTAGCCGGACAAATAGCCGTTGCCGCTACAAAGCAATAATGAATCAAGTTACTGTCATTGGCGATGTCAACGTAGACATCGTTAGTTTGCTGCGTGAGCCATTGCAGTTGAATTCTGATACCCAGACTACGAATTCGTTAAATCTGGGTGGCTCACCATGCAACATGGCCATGTGGCTTACCCATTTAAGAACGCCAGTAAATTTCGTGGCCGCTATCGGTGATGACCTATTAGGTAGTTGGATAATTCAGAAATTGAAGGCAGGTAACCTCCCCGTCGATCAATTACAAATCGTTCCAGGCGCCTCAAGCGGCACCTGCTTAATCTTGGTAAATTCCGATGGCCACCGCACCATGCTGCCTGACCCTGGTGCAAATTTAAGTCTTGCGCTTAATGAATCGCAGGTCGAACTTATAAAGAATTCTTCAGTTGTGGTGATGAGCGCATATACATTTTTGCGTGTAGAAACTAGACCAATCGCGCAGCAAGTTGTAGAAATCGTTGAGCAAAGCCCAGCTCGATTAGTACTTGATGCAGCTTCAAGTGCGCCAATTGCAAACGTTGGAGTTGATTTAGTGCGCGAATACCTAAAGCAAGCTGACTTAGTACTGGCAAATGAGGATGAGTTTGACTTGCTCGGCGATAGCAATTGGACGCAGAGCGTGAACAATCTAGTGATAAAACTCGGGGCCAAAGGTGCAAAGTGGTTGACTAACGGCGAAGATTCTTGCAGCCTTTTGGCTAACTCAGTGAACGTAGTTGATACCACCGGTGCTGGCGATTCATTTTTAGCCGGTTTAGTCTCAGTTTTAGCTGATCATGAAGACTGGTTTGCATTGGGAAATGAAGATAGAGAATTAGCTCTACAGCGCGCTGTAGAAACGGCAGAGCAAAACATCACTAAAGTTGGCGCTGGACCAAAGTAGTCATTCATGAGTCGTATTTATGTTTTACGTCATGCCCAGGCTGAATCTGGGTTAAAAGATCATTCCCGTGAACTAACCCAATACGGCCGATTACAAGCTCAATTAATGGGGCAGTGGCTAAAACTAAACCTGCACAATTTAGACCTTGCGATTGTTAGTTCATCCAGGCGAACTAATCAAACATTTGAGGGCTTGGATTTAAAAATTGATTCAATTCTTGAAGACCGTGCCTACAACGCAGATAGCTTTCAATTAATTGAGTTAATTCGCGAACATGGCAAAGATCACGAGTCTGTGATGATTGTGGGGCATAACCCAGGAGTATCTGATTTGGTAAACCTAGCTGGGTACCCACAAGCGCTTTCACCTTGTACTTGTGTCATTTTGGAATTCACCGAATCCATGGCCGAATTTAATCCAGCAACAGCGAAAGTCGAACTTTGGCATCAAGCTCGGCCGTAGAGATTATTTTGGCTCAAACCGCCAGGCAAGTCCTTCGTCTTTTTGGAAAATAACTACTGTTCCAGGAACTTCTTGGTCAGGACCAAGTATTTGTAAAGCCGGGCAAGTGATTTGTTCACCAGAAATACACGGTTCAATCGTCATGAATTGCAATCTTGGACCAGGAACTATTCCTGCTCCCGCCCAAACTCCATTTGAAAAAATAAATGCCTCAACAAATTCAGTACTCAATTCACTATCTGGTGCACCACAAGAGAAAGTAGCCACCCCGTAAACTGTTTGTTCGATCTTGAGTTGTCCTTGATTTCTGATGTAGGTGGTGGCATCTTCGGTCCAACCAGAACAATCGATAGTTGAATTTTCTGAAGTCAATTCAGGAATCACATCATTTGTGATACTTGAAAGTGAAGTTTCACCCAGAAGTCCTGCTGACTGTGATTGACGAGCGCACCCGGTAAGTGCCAATGTCAAAATTAACAAGTAGCTGACTCTTCGAAACTTCATAAAGTCCAGATTACTTTGTGAATCCTTATTAAGTTACCGGCTGCAGTATTGAATGTCTGAGCCACCAAGTAGTTTTGAGTAATAGAAACGGGGTGCCTACTTGGCTGATGCAGATCGATTTGCTATTCCAGGCAAGAAAGGAAACTTTCTGCATTACAGCGGTACGGGTGGCCAATTAACCTATGAATCCGACTACGTAGTTGTTGATGTCGAGACAACCGGGTTTTCTGCTTGGCAAGGCGATCGAATTGTTGAACTTGGTGTAGTTCGCCTCAGTGCAGATGGACAGATCAACGGAACGCTTTCTACATTAATTAATCCAGAGATTCCAACTACTGGCGCTCGGCACATCCATGGGATCTCGCTCGAAATGGTTCAAAGTGCTCCTACCTATAAAGAGGTTTTTGATCAATTTGCAGATTTATTAGACGGTGCAGTTTTTGTTGCCCATCATGTGAAATTTGATGAGGGCTTTATTTCGGCTGAGTCTTATCGTGCTGGGGTTAAGTTAAATCGAATGCCTGGTTTGTGTACATATTGGTTAAGTCGCCAAGTTTTGCAGTTACCCAACTACAAATTAGCTACAGTTACAAACCATTTTGGAATTGAACAGGAATTGGCGCATTCAGCATATGATGACGCACTTGTAGTATCGAGATTTTTACCTAAGTTAATCGCAAGTTACGGCCCAGTCGAACAGTATGTTGAGGTCGTTGATCAGCCTCGGGTGGGGCAAAGCGCTGAATTATTACCTAGAAAAACTGAGTTTTTTGATTAGTCGATAGTGACAATGCCACTAGGTGCACTGAAAGAAACACTGGTGATTCCGACCTCGTCGTCCTCAACCCAAGATAAATTAACGTTCTGCGTAACTTGTTGGTAGCTGTTGCCAAGCCAATCCTGAACTGATGCAGGTGAGCCAGATAGCGAAATTTGCGTAACTGAAATTGAGTTAGTTGCATCTGTCGATGGGTGAGCAGAATCTGAATCCCACTTGATGAAAAATGGTAATTGCGGATCTTCTAATAAATCGATTACGCCAATTTGATTCCAACGTAATTCAACGCCATCTGGTCGAACGCGATGACCAGGGCCAGCTGTGCGACCAACTTTTTGTTCAAGCGGCTTTAAGTCATCAACAGCGAGTGCCCAAGACAACCAACCGCCACCAGATTCAGCCCGACGACGAACCGCTTGTCCGAAAGGAACATTTTCGGCGGCTGGATGATCGAGTGGGGCAACAACTTCAATGTAGGCACCATTACTCAACGGCAAGATGAAGTTCCGAGTTCCAAAACGTGGATGTTTGCCACCATCAATGAACGCAGCTCCTAGATCAGCCCCGAGACGTTGCACGGTATCGGCTAGTTCATTGTTTAGAACGGCGTAAGAGACGTGGTCTAACTTCATAAAGAAACTTTGGCACACTGCACAAACAGGAGTCACATTGGGGTCGGATTTTCACAAAGGTGCAATGCGGCGTGTCTAAGGCTGCATTTCGCCCCTGTTGTCTAAATTAATCCCTAGCACCCAGTGTGACGGCGGAGGGGAAGCCACCGAAGCACTGGGTGTCTTTTTATGCCCACAAAGGGCGGCTTCGCACAATAAAGAAATAGTTAACCCCTTTTGCGAATTTGCATCGCATTATCCGGGCATGAATTTTACTGAACTTGAAAAAACTCGTGACCGTGTTTGTGCGGAAATATCATCCGACTCATTTACTAAAGACGTTGAACAGCTGCTTACTGACATAGTTGAAATTCCAATTCGCGATGGCTTATTGCGCTTTCTTTATGACAATGCAGATCTAAGAAAACAGTCAGCAAAAAATCTGCAAACTCTTTTAGAAACAGATTCTGGATTTGCAAAATGTGCGGTTGCCACTGTTTTAGCCGGCTGCACTTGGCTAGATTCAGATTTCATTTCAACAAGAAAAGCGTTAGACCTAGCGTTGGAAATTGATTCAACCTATTCTCTGGCCCGATTACTTGATGTTGCATTAACCCATGGAATCCCAGCCTCTGTTTGGGCTGATTCACTAGCCGCCGTTAGTCCAGAACAGTGTTTGACTGGCGCTGCCTAATTTTCAAGAAATAGTAAATTTGCCTATTTAAATTTGCCCATCGTTCTAAATAAAGTTATGAAACTAATCATTTCTGGATTTTTAGCATTGTTATTCACTTTAGTGATGACTAACAATGAAGTAAGTGCCGCTGAAGTTGTAGGCAACAATGAGATTGCCGCCTATGTCGGTACCGGTGGATTACTCCTTCCCAGCACATATTCAGGCGCTGAGTCAACCAAAAACTCTGTTGCTAGTTGTACTGAATGTGTCTGGGCTTACAGCGTTTTTTGTATGTATGACTCCGAAGGTTTATGTCAGCATGCAACTCAGGGTTGCCAACCTGGTGAAGTTAAGTATCGGGTTTGGTTTGGTCAATCAAGGGCAACACTGAGTGTGATCGGAAGCGTTTGCTGGGGAACTGGCACACCGATAACTAGACGTACTTTGGAAAATCATTTGCGCGATCTAGTCATTACCCAAGTTCCAGCACTTGCTGTTTCTATCGCACCACCAGATGGCTCAATAACCTCAGTTCCGCTAGTTGCGTGGGTTAATCAACAGCAAAACTTCGATCCGCCACCTTTTCAACTTGGTGGTCGAACTGTTTGGCTGAATGCAACGGCCACCTGGCGATGGATTTGGGGAGATGGCGCAATCGAATGGAGAGTTATTCCCGGGGCTGCGTATCCAAGCAAACAGATTAGTCACCAATATCGACAGGCCGGAATTTATCAACTCACAGTTGGAACATTTTGGCGAGCAACCTACACAGTCAGCGGATTAGGGACTTTCAATACCGGTGGTGATTTAGTAACCCAAACGGCGACTAGACCTATTGAAATACTTCGCGCTAAATCAGTTTTAATGCGCTAATCGCTCCTGGTAACTGACCCGGTCAACCCCAGTAGAAAAGACAGGTTAGAATAGGTGGGTACCCATAAGGGTGCCGCCCAAGTTGAGCATTTGCTTGACAAGGGCCCTTGTTATTGGTCGACCAAGGAAAT
>CAYVZD010000027.1:2708-13383 GCA_964456135.1 uncultured Bifidobacterium sp. | reverse complement strand
AGGAAGGCATGTTATGGCGAAGTTAGCTCGTCAAGTCACTCCACCCGCATGGCGAATCTGGAGTTACGGAATCGCCGCTACTGCATTTGCAGCGCTGGCAAATTATGGTTGGCTTTACTTAGCCGCAGAAGTCTTTAATTGGAATTTATTAGTTCCCAAAACTTTTTCAACGACAGAATTAACGACGCTTACTGACGTGCGGGTAATTGCTGCAACAGTAATTGCTGGACTTGTTGCAACCTTTGGTGCGACAGTCCTGGCGAAATTAGTAATCGGACCAAAAATTTGGTGGCTCATCATTGGTTTTGGTGCTGGCCTGGCATCACTTTATGGCGCCTTAACTCTGGCAAATGTTGATCTGTCGGTTCGTCTTGGCTTAAGCGTGATGCACATAATTGCAACTTTTTCGATCGTCATCCCAATTGGTTGGTCACTTGAAATTCGCGATCAAGATTTAAAAAAAGCAGTTGATCGTTACAGCACTCATCTCGAAGCAAAAAATCCGTCAGCGCAACAAAGCGATACGGTCCATCCAACTGCGGTAATCAGCACCGAAGATATTTCAAAGTCAGTTATTGGCCAGGACGTAACCGATGCAATTGCAAAAATTGAAGCCGTAGGGTTAAAGGCACGCATTACCCGTCGAGACACTGAAGTCTTTACGACAACTTTCGATTTCCGCGAAGACCGAATTAATTTAGAGGTTGAAAACGGAATTGTCGTTTCAACAAACGTTGGCTAGTTTTTTAAACTTAAGCTAACGAAACTTTTTCATCAGCAGCTAATTTTGCTAATGCTTCAGTTTCTTCAGCCAAAATCTTTCTAGCTAAGTAAGCAGAAAACCAACCGTTGTATTTAATTCTTAAGTCTGGACGCTTCCAATCAAGACCAGTTACTTTTCCACGGCATTCTTTAGTTCCGCAGCTACATACAAATTCGTCGTAATTTGAGTCATCACATGTTGCATAGTCAAAGCAAAGCTCGTCACCAATTTCGATGTCGCGCATTGCCACCAATATTGTGCTTCCAACTAGACCACAGTTTGGATCACAAGAGTGATTGAAACAATCTCCTGCTTCACGATCATCGCGAGAAACTAAGTAAAGATTTTCGTCTACCTGTATGGATCTATGCTGGCGTTCTTCGGGGAGTTCATTTAACATCTCGCGGGTGATACACCATCCGCCAAAACCAGCAACGGTTTCTCCGGCTTTAATTTTTTCTACTGCGAAACTTCCCCAACCTTTATCTCCTGCTGGGCGAGCCTGCGCCTTCGGAGTTAACCAGTTCATGTCCAATTAGGTAGCCTCTTGCTTCTGCTCGAACGAGCGTCGTAATGGGTAACTGCAAATTCGATGTTAGTGCCACTCAGCCAATTATTTATAATTTTTGCCCGAGCAATTATCTGGGCAAGCAATCCAAAAAGCGCCTCAGTGCTTATTTATTAGGCCATGCACTCTTTCGATACTCTTTATCCATGATTGATTTAGCCGTAATTCGCCAAGATCCACAAAAGGTAAAACAATCCCAGCAGGCCCGTGGCGAATCAGTTGAGTTAGTTGATCAAGTCCTTGAAGCAGACGTACTTCGCCGAGCTGCCGTTGGTGAGTTTGAATCCCTACGAGCAGAGCAAAAATCATTAGGTGCATTAGTTGCAAAAGCTCAAGGTGACGAAAAAAATAACTTGCTTGCAAAAACAAAAGTTTTAGCTGATCAAGTTAAATCAGCAGAAGCAAAAGTTCGCGATGCTGACACAAAATTAGATGAATTAGTTTTATTACTTAGCAACGTGGTAGATGCAGCTGCTCCTGTTGGCGGTGAAGATGATTTCACGGTAATTAAAGAAGTTGGCGCTAAACGAAATTTTGACGCTGAAGGTATTTCAGTTCGAGATCATGTCGAGATAGGTGATCTTATTGGAGCCATAGACATTGAACGTGGCGCTAAAGTTTCAGGATCGCGTTTTTATTACTTAACTGGTCCAGGTGCCTTACTTGAATTTGCTTTAGTGCAACTTGCTATGACAAAAGCTCAAGCCCACGGCTTTTTGCCTATGATTCCACCAGCACTTGTTAAGCCAGCGGCAATGGAAGGTACCGGCTTTCTTGGACAAGCTGCAGAAAATGTTTATCGACTCGAAGCCGATGATATGTATTTAGTAGGTACTGCTGAAGTTCCACTTGCGGCGTATCACATGGATGAAATTTTGGATTCAAGTACGTTACCGCTTCGATACGTTGGATTCTCCCCGTGTTATCGACGTGAAGCAGGTAGTCACGGAAAAGATACCCGCGGAATTTTTCGGGTGCATTGGTTCGACAAAGTAGAAATGTTCTCGTTTTGTAATGTTGAAGATGCGAAAGCTGAACACGAAAAACTATTGGCTTTTGAAGAAGAATTTTTACAGGCGCTAGAAATTCCTTATCGAGTGATTGATGTGGCAACTGGGGATTTAGGTTCTAGTGCAGCTCGAAAATTTGATTGTGAAGCTTGGATTCCTTCACAAGATCGCTATCGCGAGGTAACTTCAACTTCGAATTGCACAACTTTTCAATCGCGACGACTACGAGTTCGTGCGCGAAATAATGATGGCGTTGAACCGGTAGCCACATTGAATGGCACGCTTTGTGCAATCACTCGCACAATCGTTGCGCTATTTGAAAATCACCAGCAAGCAGATGGCAGTGTGCGAATTCCAGCCGCGTTGCAACCATTTCTTGGCGGCGCCACAACTTTTAAAGTTAAATAAATATTTAAATAACAAAGGCCCCGAATTCGGGGCCTTTGTTATTTAGTTTTACTTACACCTGTGGCAAATTAGCTAGGCCAGCTGCAAAACGCTCATCGGAAATAATTTCGTCGACCATTTTGCCGCGTAGGTATTCGTCATAAGCAGCAAGATCAAAATGACCATGTCCACAAAGCGCAGTAACAATAACTGGTGATTCACCAGTTTCTTTTGCTTTCTGGGCTTCGCGAATAGCCATTGCTATTGCATGAGTTGGCTCTGGTGCTGGAACGATTCCTTCTGTTCGGGCGAACAGCACTGCTGCATCGAAGCATTCAGTTTGTGGAACCGCTACTGCATCCATCATGCCAAGTTCATAAATGTGTGAAATTAGCGGAGCCATACCGTGATAACGCAAACCACCAGCATGGATTGGATCTGGAATGAAATCTTTTCCAAGAGTATGCATTTTCATTAACGGAGTCATTCCTGCGGTGTCACCGAAGTCATATGCATAAACACCTCGGGTTAGCGAAGGACAAGATGCAGGTTCAACAGCCAAGATTCGTGGACTCATTTTGCCCGCCATTTTTTCTCGTAAGAACGGGAAAGCCAAGCCACCAAAGTTTGATCCACCGCCAGTGCAACCAACAATTAAGTCTGGGGTATCGCCGGCTTTAGCCAACTGCAGCAATGCTTCTTCACCAATAATTGTTTGGTGCATAAGCACGTGATTTAGCACTGAACCCAAGGCGTAACGAGTGTCTGGATCTTTGACTGCTTCTTCAACAGCTTCAGAAATCGCAATACCTAATGAACCGCTTTGGTTTTTCGGATCGGCACCGAGTTTGCGACCTGCTTCAGTTAAGTTCGACGGTGAACGATGAACTTTTCCGCCAAAAACTTCAATCATTAATCGGCGATAAGGCTTCTTGTCATAAGAAGCACCAACTTGAAAAACTTCACATTCAAGACCGTAAAGCGCACATGCAAATGCGAGGGCAGTACCCCATTGGCCTGCACCAGTTTCAGTAGTTAACCGTTTAATACCTTCTTTAGCGTTGTAGTACGCCTGAGGTACCGCAGTGTTTGGTTTGTGCGAGCCAGCTGGCGATACACCTTCGTATTTGTAATAAATTTTTGCAGTAGTGCCCAGCGCTGCTTCTAATCTGTGAGCACGAAACAACGGAGATGGTCGCCATTGTCGGTAGACATCGAGTACGCCACCAGGAATATCTATGTAGCGTTCTTGACTAACTTCTTGCATGATCAGTTCCATTGGGAACAAAGGCGCGAAATCTTCTGGACCAGCAGGCTGCAAAGTTCCTGGGTGTAACGCTGGCGGTGGAGGCGAAGGCAGATCAGGGATGATGTTGTACCACTGAGTTGGCATTTCGTCTTCGGTCAGCGTGTATTTATGAGTGCGAACATTGTCGCTGATGCTGCCCATGAGGCTCCTTAAGCGTGGACGAATTAAGTTAGTACTTGACCATGAACTCTAGCGAGTTTTTGGCATCTTGATAAGTGAGAGACTAAGTCGTGACCCGTTTAATCGCAAGTGACCTTGATGGCACATTGCTCCAGTCTTCAGGCTTAGTTTCTGATGAAAACCAGCAGGCAATTAAGCGCGCACTTGGCGAAGGCATCGACCTTATTTTTGTCACCGGCCGACCGAGTCGCTGGATGGACAACATCGCCCAGCTAACTGGACATACAGGTCTGGCACTTTGCGCTAACGGAGCAGTGCTCTATGACTTAGTAGCCGAAGAGATTGTCAGCGCTGAATTCTTGCCTGGTGATGTCGGCGTATTAGCTGCTAAAAGACTTCGCACTATCGACCCTGGAATTAGTTTTGCAGTTGAACTTGCGCGTAAAAATGATGACTTTTTAATTGATCACAATTACCGTCCGCGGTGGGAACCAAAAGTTCCTCCACGAAAAGTAACTGTCGAAGAAATGTTCGAAACTGATTTAGTAGTGAAATTGCTGGCTAGGCCTAGTAGCAACGCAACTTTTGATGCAGACACTTTTTTGGCCGAAGCCGACGCTGCTCTCGATGGATTAGTTGACGTGACACATTCCGATAATTTCGATGTGCTAATTGAAATGAGTTTGTTGGGAGTTAACAAAGGATCGGGCTTAGCTAAAGTCGCCAAGCAACGAGGATTTAACTCAGAAAATGTTGCAGCTATGGGAGACATGCCTAACGACATCCCAATGATTAAGTGGGCAGGACTTGGTGCTGCAGTTGCAAATGCTCATCACCGGGTTAAAGAAGTTGCAAACTTACACTTACCAACTAACGATGATCATGCATTTGCTCATTTAGTTGATCATGTTTTAACGAATTAATTACTTCGTTTTCTTAAGTTTTCAAGCCACGTATTAGGATCGACACCGGCTAATTCAGAAATTGTGGCATCAACAACAACGCCATGTTCTTCGTGCCTTGGGTATGAACCTAAAAACTTTATGTCCGAACAAGTTTGATGCAATGCTTTGAGTGCGTTTCCGACATTTTCATCATCGATGTGACCTTCGGCATCAATTGAGAAAAAGTAATCACCAAGTTGTTTTTTAGTCGGGCGAGATTCAATTCGGGTTAAGTTCACGTTCTGTTTAGCGAATTCAGTCAAAATCTCTAAAAGTGCACCAGGTCGATCAGCTTTAATAAATAAGGCCAAAGTAGTTTTATCGCGTCCACTTGGTGGATTCAAATGTCCAGGTTTCTTCACTAACACAAATCGAGTCCAAGCAGCATCTTTATCGCCGATTCCCTCAGCTAATGGAACTAGTCCGTAATGTTTTGCCGCCGTCACCGAAGCGATCGCAGCTTGGTAGTTTGCTTCATCTGTTAATTCAGCTGCCGCTGCTGCAGTAGACATGGCTGGAAGCACATGTGCATTCGGTAAGTTTTTCGCAATCCATTCTCGACACTGAGCCTGGGCATGCGGGTGAGTTGCTACTTTTTTAATGTCCGATAACTTCGTGCCAGGTTTTGCTAGCAAGGCGAATTCAACTGGGATAGCAACTTCATCGACGATTTGAAGTAATTCACCATGACTTAATTCATCAACTGTGCCTGATACTGAACCCTCAACACTGTTTTCAATTGGCACTAATGCCCCAGCAACATCGCCACTTCTTACACTTTCCAGAGCAAGTTGCACAGTGCCAGCTGGAATGCATTCAACATCTTGGCCTTTAGTTATTTCAATAAGTGCGGCCTCGGTGAACGTCCCAACAGGACCAAGATACGCATATTTTGTAGTCATCAGACTTTATAGATTACGGGCAAACGGCTGTTAACCCAATTTCGGTTATCAATCCACGAATAACTAATAGTTATAAGTGAGAATTAACTAGTGAATTCCTCGGTCTACCGTCGCGACAAAGATGGGCACATTTTTGGTACTGATGAATCAAAACTAAATCCCGCTCCTAATCAACAAATTTCTGCAAGCGTTGATCAACCAAAAACTGCAGATAATCCTGCACCGAGTTACCCACAGAAAATTCAACAGCCAAAACCCCAAATCAATCTGGGTCAAATTAAGTTGCCTGAGCAGATTAAGAAATTTTTCTCGAGCGATAAAAATAAACCTAAAACTCCAATTGGTCGAGTTACTTTTTACGCTAAACGAATAGTAATTTTCTATTTGATTTTCTTTGTGTTTCTCGGAATTAAGACAAGCCTTTCATTACAAAAAATGCCAGCAAGTTCTGCTGTGGCAGTTGAAGATACAGCTGGAACTAACTGGCTATTAGTTGGGTCAGATAGTCGTGAAGGTTTAACACTCGAAGAACAACAACAATTGCGTACGGGTCAAGATGAAGGTGCCCAGCGTACGGACACAATCATGTTGGTGCACATAAGCAATAGCGGCACAACATTAGTTAGTTTGCCACGCGACTCATATGTGTATATTCCTGAGCACACAGATTTAGAAGGCAATTTACAAGAACAACGACGTAATAAATTAAATGCTGCTTACTCGCAGGGTGGCGCCCCATTGCTAGTAGAAACCGTCGAATTTAATACTGGATTAAAAATTGATCACTACATGGAAATTGGCTTTAAAGGTATTCGTGATTTAACTGATGCAGTGGGTGGCGTCGATATATGTGTGCCACAGGATTACAACGATGAAAAATCTAATTTAAATGTAAAAGCTGGTTGCCAGGAACTAGATGGAGTAACTGCACTTGCTTATGTGCGCATGCGCTACGCCGACCCTAAAGGCGACATAGGACGCATTGAGCGCCAACAACAATATTTAGGCGCGGTAATGAAAAAAGTTTCTCAGGTGACAACTTTGTTAAACCCAATTGCAATGTACCGAGTTTCAAGTGCTGGAACTGATTCTGTGATCCTTGGTGAAGGTGACAGCATTAAAGATGTAGGTCGTCTAGGTTTAGCAATGCGCAGTATTGCTTCGGGTAGTGGAAAAATTGCCACGGTTCCAATTTCAGATCCGGCTGCAGAAACTGCAGCAGGTTCATCAGTGATTTGGGATAAAGATGCAGCCATTGAATTCTTTGCCCAATTAGCAGCAAATTAGCGCCTTTTTTCGAGATCATCACTTAAACCCGACCTTGCCCAGAATCAACTAGGTCTTTCTCGTAGGATTTTTTTCATAACTCAACAAGGAGTCCCATGTTTGCATCCGTGCATCTTGCCGCCCAAGAAGTCGCTTTGGCTGGCTCAAACTACACAACAGTTGTAATCGTTGCCCTAGTTGCGCTTGCCGCGTTAGGTGTTGCTGGTTACTTAGTTCGTGAAGTGTTAGCAGCCGACGAAGGCACTGACAATATGAAAAAAATTGCTGCTGCTGTTCAAGAAGGTGCGGCCGCTTATTTAAGCCGTCAGTTCAGAACGCTTTCAGTTTTTGTAGTTTTGGTTTTCTTTTTACTTTTCTTACTCCCAGCCGATACCACTAACGAAAAAATTGGTCGTTCAATCGCGTTTCTAGTTGGTGCAGCATTCTCAGCAATCACTGGTTACATGGGCATGTGGTTAGCGGTTCGCGGTAACGTGCGCGTAGCTGCGGCTGCAAACACGAGCGGCGAAAAGCAAGCAATGCGAATTGCATTCCGTACCGGTGGTGTAGCAGGTATGTTCACTGTCGGTCTTGGCCTATTTGGTGCCGCTGTCGTTGTACTCGTATATAAAGGTGAAGCACCAAAAGTACTTGAAGGTTTTGGTTTCGGTGCGGCACTTCTTGCCATGTTCATGCGTGTTGGTGGCGGTATTTTCACCAAAGCTGCTGACGTCGGTGCCGATCTTGTCGGCAAAGTCGAACAGGGTATTCCTGAAGATGACCCACGCAATGCGGCAACAATTGCAGACAACGTAGGTGACAACGTAGGTGACTGTGCTGGTATGGCAGCAGATTTATTTGAATCATATGCAGTCACCTTGGTTGCTGCATTGATCTTAGGTAAGGCAGCATTTGGCGAAATCGGTTTAGTATTCCCGCTAGTAGTTCCAGCAATCGGTGTAATTACCGCAGTAATTGGTATTTTTGCAGTCGCACCTCGTGATACAGACCGTTCAGGAATGAGCGCAATTAATCGAGGCTTCTTCCTTTCTGCAATCATTTCGGCAGTCTTAGTAACTATTGCTGCTTATCAATTCTTGCCAGCAACTCTTGCTGAACTTAAGAGTGTTTCAGACAACACTTTTGGATTAGCAGATAGCACTTCAGTAAACCCGCGCTTCTTAGCAATTGGTGCTGTATTAATAGGTATCGTTCTTGCTGCAGCAATTCAGCAGCTAACTGGCTACTTCACTGAAACAAACCGCAAACCAGTCGATGATGTTTCTAAGTCTTCGCTGACTGGTCCAGCGACAGTAATCCTTTCTGGTATCTCACTTGGTCTTGAGTCAGCCGTTTACTCAGCATTATTAATTGGTGCTGGTGTGTATGGCGCATTCTTACTTGGTGGCGGTTCAGTAATGCTGGGCTTATTTGCAATTGCATTAGCGGGAACTGGTTTATTAACTACTGTCGGCGTAATCGTCTCGATGGATACTTTCGGACCAGTTTCGGATAACGCGCAAGGTATTGCAGAAATGTCTGGCGATGTAAATGCCCAAGGTGCTGCGATCCTAACCAGCCTTGATGCTGTTGGTAACTCAACAAAAGCAATTACCAAAGGTATCGCCATTGCAACTGCAGTTCTTGCTGCTACTGCATTATTCGGTTCATTCCGTGAGGCAGTAACAAATGCGGCCAAGAATGTAACCGATTTGCAGTACACCGGTGTACTCGACATTGCTAACCCAAGAAATCTATTTGGTTTATTAATTGGTGCAGCCGTTGTGTTCATGTTCAGCGGTCTAGCAATTAACGCGGTATCACGTGCAGCCGGTTCGGTTATTTTCGAAGTGCGTCGTCAATTCCGGGAACACCCAGGAATTATGAAAGGTACCGAACTTCCTGAATACGGCAAAGTTGTAGATATTGTTACCCGCGATTCGATTCGTGAATTAGCCACACCAGGTCTGCTTGCAGTACTAACTCCAATTGCAGTCGGCTTCGGTTTAGGTATTGGCGCATTAGGTTCATTCCTTGCTGGAACTATTGCTACTGGTACTTTGATGGCCGTGTTCTTGTCTAACTCTGGTGGAGCATGGGATAACGCCAAGAAATTTGTTGAAGACGGACACTTTGGTGGAAAAGGTTCTGAAGCTCATTCAGCAACAGTTATTGGTGACACAGTTGGCGATCCATTCAAGGACACTGCTGGTCCAGCGATTAACCCATTAATCAAGGTAATGAACTTAGTTGCATTACTTATTGCACCTGCAGTTGTTACGTTGGCAATTGAAGGACAAGATGCAATTCGCACAGGTATTGCATTGTTTGCAACTGCAGTAATTATTGGCGCAATTGTGAATAGCAAGCGTCGTGAAATTGCAGTTGGTGCTGAGTAGTTCGCTAACCATCAGCTAAAAGCAAAACCCGGTCTTCGGATCGGGTTTTTGCTTTGTAGTTATTGGGTTTTTGTTGAATCTTAAGTTAATTGCGACTCGCGCGAAAAAACCCATTATTTGACAGCCCTACCCATAGATAAGGCAAAGTAACTGGGGACAGATGAAAAACCTAGGGCCAGCAACCGGCCCGCCGAGAATCAGCCTTCTGTCACATGCGAAAGGGTAAAGGTTGTCTACAACTCAACGATTAGTGATTGTTGAATCTCCGGCAAAAGCCAAAACAATTCAAAAGTATTTAGGGCCAGGTTACGAAGTCGAAGCTTCGGTTGGTCACGTTCGAGATTTACCTGAGCGAGCAGTAGATGTTCCAGCTGAAATTAAGAAGCAGCCCTGGGGTCGAATGGCCATTGATGTCGAAGACGATTTCACCCCTTATTACGTTGTTAGCTCAAAGAAAAAAGATAAAGTCGCAGAACTTAAGCGCAAATTAGCCGAAGCAGATGAGTTACTCCTGGCAACTGACGAGGACCGTGAAGGCGAAGCCATTGCTTGGCACTTAATGGAAATTCTGCGACCTAAAGTTCCAGTTAAACGAATGGTTTTCCACGAAATCACACCAGAGGCGATTCAGCATGCAGTTGAGGCAACTCGCGATATCGACATGCAACTAGTCGATGCGCAGGAAGCTCGCCGACTAATTGACCGGTTGTACGGTTTTGAAGTCTCCCCAGTTTTATGGCGTAAAGTCCAAGCTGGTCTATCAGCTGGTCGTGTGCAATCAGTTGCAACAAGATTAATTGTGGAGCGTGAGCGTGAGCGCATTGCTTTTAAGAGTGCTTCTTACTGGGATATCGAAGCCGTTTTTGATCCAGGAACTTTTGCTGCAACTTTAGTTCAGGTCGATGGGCAAAAAGTTGCCACTGGTAAAGATTTTGATTCACTTGCTCAACTAACTACAAAAAATGATGTCGTTCATTTAAATGAAGCCGATGCAACTTCGCTTGCAG
>CAYVZD010000027.1:0-2608 GCA_964456135.1 uncultured Bifidobacterium sp. | reverse complement strand
CGTCGTTATGATCGCAAAGTAAAAAATGCGCAAGAAGCACACGAAGCAATTCGTCCAGCAGGTGATGTATTTAGAACTCCTGCCGAAGTTGCCGGTGAGTTAGTAAATGATGATTTTGCACTTTATGACTTAATTTGGAAGCGCACCGTAGCAAGTCAAATGGCTGATGCCCGTGGCACAACTGCGACACTGCGTATTGGTGGTGTGAGCAGCGATGGCAAAGATGCTGAATTTTCAGCCAGTGGCACGGTAATTACATTTAGAGGACATTTAGCTGCTTATGACGATGCCGAAGACGACACCGAAGATAAAGAGCAAGCACGTCGATTACCAGCACTTAAAGTTGGCGACAGTGTTACCGCAGTTGATCTAAAAGCCAGCGGCCACAACACAAATCCACCAGCTCGCTATACCGAAGCAACTTTGGTGCAAAAACTCGAGGAATTAGGTATTGGTCGCCCATCCACATATGCGGCAATTATTAGTCGAATTATTGATCAAGGTTATATCTGGAAAAAAGGCAGTGCGTTAGTCCCGCATTTCTTGGCTTTTACTGTTGTGCGACTAATGGAGGAAAATTTCACTCAGTTAGTCGATTACGATTTCACGGCTTCACTTGAAGAAGTGCTTGACCAAATTGCACGTGGTGAAACTGATCGCTTGTCAGTATTAAAGCGCTTTTACTTTGGTGAACAAGATCATGGCACAATCTTTCCTGGCTTAGCTCCTCTTGTTTCGGTTTACGGTGACATCGACGCACGGGCGATGGCTTCGATTCCGATCGAAGGGCACGAAGGAATAATTCGCGTTGGTCGTTATGGACCTTACCTAGAGCGTGGCGAAGGTGAAACTTTGCAACGCGCAAACATTCCAACAGATTTAGCACCAGATGAAATGACTGCAGAAAAAGCAGAAGAATTATTTAACGCACCTTCAGGCGAACGCGAACTTGGTGTTGATCCAGAAACTGGCATGACAATTTTGGTTAAGACCGGTCGTTACGGTCCTTACTTCACCGAAGTGTTGCCAGAAGGTTCAAAGAAATCTGCAAAAGCAAAAACCGCTTCATTGTTTTCAACAATGACAGTTGATACCGTCACACTTGAAGACGCGCTTAAAATGCTTGGACTTCCACGTGAAGTTGGAATCGATCCAGAATCTGGTGAACCAATTACTGCGCAAAATGGTCGCTATGGTCCTTACCTATTAAAAGGTAAAGACTCCAGAACTCTGCCAGACGAGAATTCAATTTTTTCTTGCACACTCGAAGAGGCACTTGCATTATTTGCTCAGCCAAAAATTCGTCGTGGACGGGGACAGGCAGCCGGCCCACTTAAAGTTGTTGGAACTGATCCATCAACCGGTAAAGAAGTTGTTGTGCGTGAAGGTCGATTTGGTACTTACATCACTGATGGCGAGACAAATGCGTCTTTGCGCGGTGGTGACTCTGTCGAAACAATTTCCATTGAGCGGGCCTCTGATTTACTCGCTGAGCGACGTGCTGCCGGTCCATCGCCAAAGAAAGCAACTGCGCGCAAAGCCGCAGCTAAAAAGTCAACCGCAAAAAAGACCACTACTAAAACAGTGAAGAAGTCAGCAAAGAAAACCGCTGCCAAGAAAACTGGTGTCGGCAAAGTCGCTGCGAAATAGAGTGCTGTAGTGACTGGATTTTTTATTGCGATGGAAGGCGGCGAGGGCGCGGGAAAGTCTACGCATGCCAAACGCTTAGCGCAGTTTCTAGAGTCTCAAGGTTATGAAGTTGTACTCACTCGTGAACCTGGTGGAACACCAACTGCGGAAAAAATTCGAGCAATTTTGTTAGATCCAGACATCAAAGACATGCCTGATCAAACTGAAGCTCTACTATTTGCAGCCGCACGTGGAGATCATGCACATAACAAAATTAAACCGGCACTTGATCGCGGCGCAGTCGTTATTTGCGATCGGTACATTGAGTCTTCGGTTGCATATCAAGGTGTAGCTAGGGGATTGGGTGCGGACCAAATTCGCGAACTAAGCGAATGGGCAACTGAACAGTTACTACCAGATTTCACTATTTATATGGATGTGCCAGCTGAAGATAGCGAACAGCGAATGGAAGGCACAGATCGCATGGAGATTCAATCTCGCGAATTTCACTACGCTGTACATCAAGCATTCCGAGATATGTCCGCTCAATCCAGCAAACCAAATATTTTGATTGATGCAACTCAACCAAAAGATGAAGTTGAACTAGCAATCCGCGATGCCGTCATGGCGGTTCTACCAAAACAATGAGTGTCTTTTCAGCTCTTATTGGCCAAGATGAGGCCGCAAGTCAATTAAGTCGCGCTGCACAGGATGCAAAAAAAATAGTCAACGGTCAAATCGGTAATGCCATGACTCATGCTTGGCTAATCACGGGACCGCCGGGAAGTGGTCGAAGTACGAGTGCGTTGGCGTTTGCCGCAGCCCTCGTTTGCTCGCAGGGTGGATGTGGTCAATGTGTCGATTGCAAGAATGCCTTGGCTGGAACACACGTAGACATTGAACACATTGTTCCTGAAGGTGTTATTTACACAGTTGAAGATACTCGGGCATTAATCGAACGAGCAGCACTAGCACCAAG